>NZ_JAPZQM010000725.1:0-16515 GCF_027530565.1 Microcystis sp. LE19-10.1B
AAATATTATGGAGATTTTTAAAATATGAATGGATTGAATTTAGCGCCTATAAAGACCGAAAGAGCCTCCTCGCTTACGTTAAAAAAGTGCTGGACAATTTTGGAGGCGAGTATGTAATTAATTTTGCCTAGGTACTTACCAAGTAACGAAGAACCCATTTCTTAAGATAGACAACAGAATTTATCTCCGACTACTTAACGGCATTATTCAGGGGGGATATTCATACAATACTGAAAAACAATCGAACGTTGCTTTTTTTCCTCTCTATCCTATTTTATTCAAATAAATTGCATCTTTAAATTCTTTAATTTTGCCTATTTATGGTCTTCTTTTTTCTAATTTATGTCTAATATTTGTCTTAATTTTTGTTTATAAAAATAGCAACATTTATCTGAATAAGAGAGGCTGTAAAAAGGTTTTAATTCTTATGTTAATTTTTCCTAACTCCTTTTTTTATAGCTGTTTTTATAGAGAAAGTTTATATTTGCTAACCACCTCTGCTTGTTTTTATTTCTTTCTGAATAAGAAATACTTTTGGTCTGGATTTTTGGGATTTTTTGCCAGTTTAACTAGAGTCACAGGAGTAATAATTTTTCTGGCTTTTGCTATCGAATTACTCTGGAAATATTTAAAGAAAAAAGAACTGCCCAAGAGAGAAAGTCTTTTCCTATTATTAATACCCTGTGGTTTAATTGCTTATATGGTATTTTTAGCGTGGAAATTCAACGAACCTTTGGCATTTGTTAAAATTCAGGATATGTGAGGTAGAAATGAGAGAGTATTTTCTTTAATTACTCTAATAAACTACTGGAAGAATATCAATTGTATAGAACTCTTGCAAATTAATTATATGTTATAATGATGGGTTGACTAATTTTCCCCAAAAAATTAGTTAATCAGTACATTCGTCCTGAATGAAAACTTGAAGTTTAACTTTTAACTCAAAACTCTTTAGAGCTGCTTTAATTTGGTTATCAAAACCTCTTTATTTAAGCGGCACAAACTATCTCAATTATAAAAATTGAGAATAAATTCTCCTTGACTTGATTAATCTTTAGGCAACTTTTAAGAAGCTGCTATACCTATCCCTAACTCACAGTTATAAATAGCCGCCAACAAGTTAACTCTTAAACTATATCTTCGACGACGATTCCGATATTTACAAGATAAGATTTTCAAGATTTTGAGTTTCCTATTTATAGGTTCAATGATAATCCTTTCTTTGGCTAAAGCCTTGTTATACTCTTTTTCTAACTCGGTTAATTTTCTATTTTTCGATTTCTTTTTCGGTGTATAACTATTACTATGGTATGCAGCTATTCCCTGATAACCACTGTCTTCTATGCTGGTAGTTAAAGGATGAAAACGAACTCGACTTTTTTTAAATAAACTAAAATCATGACCTCTACCTTTCCCACAAAAGACACAGATAATTTCCTCGGTATTTTGAGCAGCTACTAATTGGGATTTTAAAGTATGATAACCTCTTTTACCCCCCAAAAAATCTTTCTGTTTCTTTTGGGGGCGTTCAATGGGAGTTTCCGTTACATCCATTACCGTTACGACCGGTATCTCTGCTTGATTTAGTAGAGCTTTTTTTCCTTTTAAACGGAAGTTTCCCGATTGTAAAAGCATTTTTTCCGTCTTATTTACAATCCGACATATAGTTGATTCTGATAGTTCCCAGCTTGTACCAATGTGAAAATATGTTCTATATTCTCGCCAATATTCTAACGTTACTAAAACTTGTTCTTCTATAGATAGTTTAGGTTTCGGTCCCCTTTTAGATGGTGAATTAGAGTCGGCTTCAACACTTTTTACTGATTCTACCATCTTTCTATATGTTTGTTTATACACACCGAAACGGCGTTTGAATTGTTCATCTGATAAGTTTTGATAATCCATAATTTTGCTAATAAACATAGCAAAATTATAGATGATTTCCTGACCTAAGATCACATTTTATTCTTTTTTCCACTTCAATCTAAGAATTGAGAAAAAAGCAAAACCTTATATTATACCATAAAAAAATTATGCAAGAGGTCTTATCAAGAAAGAATTCCTATAAATCCTATTCTGCTATTTTTTTCAGGTTTTAAGCCGCCCAACGGGCAGAACGGAGTATGGCCAGATGATCGAGTAGTCCTAAGGTTTTTTTTGATTCTTGGCCCAGAATCCACTCCCCCTGCACATAGGGGGCGATCTGAGCGGGAATACTGGCGGCACTACCTAGTTTATCTGGGTCGAGCCATTCCATATCTCCCAAACGTTCCACCGCTAAACCGAGGATCGTTTCCTCTTCTTTGAGCGCAATTATGGGAATTTCGGCTCGATCGGTGTTTAAGCGGCTGCTATCCCCCAAAAATTGCCCGAGATCCGCCACCCAGATCACTTGACCCCGGAGATTGATCGTGCCGAGGAGCAAGGGTGAAGCATTGGGAATCGGGGTAATGCGATCGAGTGGTTGCTGTATTACCTCGCCAATGCCCACGGCACTAAGGGCAAACTCCTCCTGAGAGGGTAGATAAAATCGCAAGTACAGTTCACCGACGGGAGTTTCTAATTCCTGATTGTCGGGGGCGATATCTTGAGCGTTACCAGTAAAAAAATCGGCGTTGTTAAGCATGAGTTTAGTTCTCTTGCAACTAATAATTCGGGCGGCGTTTTTAGCTGTCTTGACCTATACCATAGATACACTGTCTCTGGTGAGGGCGATTTTATCGGCGCAACAGTTGTTTAATGGTATAAATGAACTCAATCGGTTCAAAGGGCTTGACAATGTAGGCATCGGCTCCGATTTTCATAGCCCAATAGCGATCAAAGACTTCCCCTTTCAAGGAACAAATGACCACCGGGACATTTTTGGTTTTTGGATCCGACTTGAGACGACGACACACCTCATAACCATTCATGCGGGGCATGACGATATCGAGGACGACGAGATCGGGATTGAGTCTCTGAATATGTTCGAGGGCTTCTACCCCATCCGTGGCGATCGTGACCTTGATGCCGCTATTGCGGAGTAGATCACAGATCAGTTCCCGTTGCGTTTGGCTGTCTTCTACCAGCAATATTTCGCTCATAACTCCCTACCTAGCTCGGCTGCCAAGAACAACAATGGCAAAAGATGCCCGATAATAGTCCCCTTTGACCGGATGCTCGGAAATTGCTCTCATTTTTGCCTCCAACGCAATCTGAAATTTATCAGGGGTTTCCCTCTAAACAAGGACTTGATTCACCCTTTCGGGTTTCATCTCTATCGTTCCCAATTCTACCAGTGAACTACTCTCAAGGTCGTTGAGAGCTTCCTATTTCACGGGGGATTGCCTCAAGACGGACTTACGCCCAGCTTTTGGTCTTACATCCCCTCTATGGGCAGTATCGCGCTTTTCCTAACGATAATATCTGTAAGGCTTCATTTCTGATATTTATCGCCGCATTTATGTCCCGGTCATGGGTTGTTTTACAATGCACACAAGTCCAATTTCTAACCTCAAGCGGCAAACTACCCACTTGATTTAGACAGACATTACAAGTTTTAGAACTAGGAAAAAACCTATCAACTTCGGTATAAGTTTTTCCTTCCCATTCTGCCTTGTATTTAAGCATTGTACAAAACATTCCCCAACCACAATCACTAATAGCATTGGCTAAATTATGATTGCGTACCATGCCTTTGATATTGAGATTTTCTAACGCAATAACTTGGTTTTCGTTAACTATCTTACGGGATAGTTTGTGCAGAAAATCCTCACGACATCTTGAGATTTTAGAGTTAACTTTAGCTACTTTACCTCTAGCTTTTTGACGGTTGTTACTTCCTTTCTTTTTACGCAATAGCTTTTGTTGTTTCCTTTTTAGGTTACGTTGATGTTTGGCTAAATGTCTAGGATTATCATATTTACTGCCATTGCTGGTAATAGCAAAATGAGTTAATCCTAAATCAATTCCTATGGCTTTACCTTCTATCCCCCCGTCTTCGTCACCACCCTTATCAAGGGTAGAACCCCCCGCCTTCGGCACCCCCTTATCAAGGGGGGCAGGAGGGATTGTCCATCATCAACTAAAATAGAAGCGTAGTATTTTGAGATAGTAACAGTTTTAATTGTTCCTGCAAATTCCCAGTGACGAACACAATAAACCAATCCAATTTGAGGAAGCTTTAGATAATCTCCCTCAAATTTAATATTAGCTGGATAGCTAATTGATTGTTTACCATGTTTAGATTTGAATCTTGGTAGTCTAGCTCGTTTCTCAAAGAAATTTTGATAAGCTTGCGATAAGTTCAAAGCAACAACCTGTAAGCACTGGGAATAAGCATCTGTCAACCACTCATAAGCTTTTTTGAGACTAGGCAATAGTCCTTGAATATAGTTTCGTGTCAGTCCTTTTCCTGTGGTTTTATAGGTTTCTTGGCATAAATTCAGGGAAAATTCCCAAACCAACGACAACAGCCAAAGCTTTTAGCTAAGGCTATTTCTTGCTCGGTATTAGGCTTAAGTCTGAATTTGTACGCTTTGTACATAAGAATTATCAAGAAACTATAACTATGATATAGCGTTTCCCAATCTCATGAGGTACACCAAAATCTTAACTCCTGACTCCTGACTCCTGACTCCTGACTCCTCAAAACCTAAGACTCTGTACCTCACAACTATAGAAGTTGCTATAACATAGTTTTTGAGGAATTGTCTATATGCTGGTCAGCATTCATGAGGTGAACCCTTGGGCGAATTGCTTCGCCCCTTTAAAAGCCCCGTCCCATTGTGCTAAGCGCGAGGGATGAATGCTGACATTCAGTTAAATCCTGTTTAATAAGGTATGGGGGTACTGCGGAGCGCTGGAGCTGCGGAGCGCCAGAGAAACAATCCATCGCTGGTGATCTAGAGATGATGCCCAATCCCGTCCCACTCCCTCTTGATGAGAAACGCTCTCTTCCCTCCTCTTGTCACTAATAATAAATCTGATAAGCTAATTATGTAACATATTTTTCAGTAAGCTTTACGGTTCTTCTGGTTTCTGTGTGGAAACGAGGTCTATACTGATAGTTTCTTCTTTCAAAATAGTCCTAAAAGTCTTGCCCAGTAAACATTTAACCTTACATAAGCAAAAATTATCACACAAAGTCGAGAAGAGCGGCTTTACTGCATTTAAGAGATTGACTACCGAATTTTTTGAGATCAAGATAGTACATCGGCACTGAAAAATCATCAAAAATTTTCCAGTCGGTAAGGAGAAGAATTGAGAACAAATGTATGGATAAAAAAGAAAAACTCGAATGATAGAAATTAAAAAATTTTTGGGATCGGATGGTTACACACCAAACCATAGACCGGCCGCTCCTAGCCTTGATTGCCAACGCTCTCTAAAATCGATGACAAAGACTTTTATTATAGAGGACGACTACTCGTGCTATACCTTGCAGAAGTAAAAAAACAGACTAGAGGTTTTATCGGCGGTTACAAAACCGAATTGAAACTATTGGCCTGTCAGCATAAGGATCAGACGTGGAGTGCCATACCAGGGGAAGATATCCTAACCTACGACGAAACTAACTCCCTGGGTGAAGGTGCGCTTCTCTTGGTAAATTTGAGCAATAATCGTCAACTACAAGGAAACCCGGAATTAGCGGGAGCGGAGATGGTGCGGCAACTGCAAAAGATTTCCCGTTTGATGGAGCGCAGCAAGAAAGATCAAGAGAAAATCGAGCAGTGGAAACAATCCCTCACCTATCAAAGCGAGATTCTCAACCGCCAGAAAATGGAAATGGAGACAAGAATCGAGCAAATTGAACAAATAGAGGCAGAATTAGAGTATTTAGAGCGCAAAAGACAAGAACTGGAAACCCTAAAACAACAATTAAACGAGCAACAGCGACACCTGGAAGAAGGACAAATAAATTGTAACTCCTACCCCAATCTTTCCCCAGAACAACAACAATTTATTCGCTCTCTAGCGGAGCGTTTAGCTGCTCATCATGATCGGGGCAATTCTCCCTCACAAATTCTCCATTCCACTCTTGAATCTGTGCAGGAACAACAGACAATTTTAAATAGTTGTTGGCAGAGTTTAGAGGGGCAGAAAAAAGCTGTAGAAAATCGTCAGGTCGCCAACGATGAAATGCTCGATTATCTAGAAAAAAGAGCTAGGGAATTACAGACGAGTCGCAGGGCTTTGGAAACAGCTAAAATAGAATTACAAATACAAGAAACTGTTCTGAGTCAAAAACAGAAATTATTCGAGCACCTTAACCTCACCCTACAAACCACTGATTCTACTCGACAAATGCTCCTTCGTCTCCTCGGAGGGGAAGAACTAGGTTTTGATGGTAAAATCGATCTAGAAGCTCTTGAACAAATGCCTTTAGAAGAATTGGAGAGCTTAGTTAAGAACTTACAAACAGACCTCAAGCGCTGGGAAATTTTTGTCAACGACCAAGAGGAAGAATTAACTCTCCAATGCCAAACCGTGGAAGAATTAGAAGCAAGAATGGCTACAATAGATCAATCTGAGCGAGCTAATTTAGAAGAAGAATTAGCCGAGGAACAGGAAAAAAAAGGAATGCTGGCGGCAACTTTAGTCGGACAAAGACGTAATCTCCAAGAAAGGCAAGCTATTAGCTCTCAACATCTGAAAATTCTGCAACGGAGACAGGGGATTTCATCCTCAGAAAATACTCAAAAATCTGGCTTTGAACCATTGTTAATGCTGTTGGCCGATAATTATCAAAATAATCTTCAAGAAAGTCAACGTTTAGCAGCAGAAATCAAGGGACTACAAGAGGATTTACAAAAAAGCAGCGATAGTATTGACGGTCAATGGTCGGATTTAGAGCAAAAAACTCGTGAATTTGAAGAACAGGAGCGACAATGGCGCGATACTAATCTCGCATTATTGCGTTTAAAAACTCAGGTACAACAGTACGAAACTTTCCTGCAACCTGTGCAGGATCAACTCGATCAAATCCGTCAAAAACTAGAAACTATCTCCCAGTGGTTGATGCCTATGGAATCTAATGGTAGTGCCTATCATTACGCTATTAACAGTTAGGCTTAATTAGGGTTTGCGGCAAAAAGTTTTTCGTGGGGGTAGGGTGTGGGGTGTAGGGTGTAGGGTGTGGGGTTTTACCGATTTTGAGGGGGTCAATTACCTAGGGTTTGCGGCAAAAAGCTTTTCCTAGGGGCAGGGTGTGGGGTGTGGGGTTTTACCGATTTTCAGGTGGTCAATTACCTAATTTTCAGGGAAAAATTCCCGGAATTTTCCCCCCAATCACTCCAATGGTCGGCACTTTTTGATTTCAAACAAGCTTAAAGATATTATCCAACAAGGTTTTTAGATTTATTCAGGAAGCCCTAATTAGGGCTTCCTGAATAAATAATACAGGGCAATCTGGACATAGATTTCGCCGTTTTTGCCGAGCAATGATAACTTTTATAGCTTTTTATCTATGGATAAAATAATTTAGAGCAATTCAACTCTAGGTTAGATGTGGTATAGACTAGGATTAGTAATTTATACTCAGATAGCCATGAGACAATCCGATCGAGAAATAATGATTTTAGCGGCTTTGGCCTCCCTCTTAGCGGTGGTGGCGGAAGTGGCGATCGCTTTTTAGATAAAAAAAACTGATTTATGAGGTTAAAGTCGGGCAAAATTGGCAATCAATGCCGAGGAAAGATATCGATAGAATGCTTGTGACAGGGGCAGCAATTGCGATCGCCTCAATCAGCGAAATTAAAGCATGAGTATTAGTGTAACGGGTCAGGTAAAAAGAATCGAAATAGGCACGGGAACTTGGGCATTAATTGCCGATAACGGTCAAACCTACGAATTAATAGACCCTCCCGCCGAATTAACCCAAAAAAAGGCAAAAGTGACAGTTATAGGTCAAATTCGCTCAGACGTGATGACTCTGGCCATGATCGGGCCGGTTTTACAAGTGACCTCCTTTCAATCCCTGCCATGAAGCCGCAAAATACTGTTTAAAAACGGGCAAAAACCGCTTTTTAAGGGTGCAATCCCGAAAAATTCCCGTAATTATCCCTCAGCTATTCCAGAAAGAAAAATTGTCAAGAATACCCTAAACGTTGATTTTTTCGAGAATAATCTCGAAATTTTGAATAATCATACTACAATAGACAGCAACTTTGTCTTAGGAACATCGGAATACCTAAACCGATCTGTCTGATTGGTTGAACTCGTAGTTACCTAAGTTGGCGTGAGGAGTGGACTGAATGAATTTGCGCGATAATGCTTTAACGATTCTGCAAGAAACGAGTCGAACTTTTTATATTCCCATAAGTCGTTTACCGGATCGTCTGCTCGAGGCGGTAGCCGCAGCTTATCTCTGTATGAGGGCGATCGATGAAGTAGAAGACCATCCCGACCTAGATAACTTCAGTAAATCCCAGATATTAAGACAAATTAGCCTGAATTTACAAGCAGGTACCGAAAATTCTACCAAAGAGGATTTTACTTTTGGCTTAGTCCATCGGGAGATTTTGCCAGAAGTAACCCTGAGAATTGGAGAATGGGCCCTGTTAGCGCCAGATTCGATCGCCCCCCGGGTCTGGGATGCCACGGCGGCCATGGCTGATCGCATGGCCTACTGGGCCGGGAATAACTGGGATATTCGCACAGAAATAGAATTAGATCAATATACCTTTAGTGTGGCCGGTGCGGTGGGTTTATTGCTGTCTGACCTCTGGAATTGGTACGACGGCACTCAAACTAATCGGAGTTATGCCATCGGTTTTGGCCGGGGTTTACAAGCGGTTAATATTGCCCGCAACCATGGGGAGGATCTGCGCCGGGGGGTAAGTTTTCTACCCCGTGGTTGGACAATTAGTGATATTCATAATTATGCCCGTCGTAATCTGAAATTAGCCGATTATTACACTCAATCGCTGCCGAAAGGGCCAGCCCTTGATTTTTGTAAGATTCCCCTCGCTTTAGCCCATGGCACTCTCGAAGTCCTAGCTTTAGGTAAAGAAAAACTCAGCCGCAGCGATGTCATCGCTTTGGTACAACAAATTACCCGATAGAGGAAATCAAAACTAAAATTGCCCACGATTGCTCTTCCCAAGTCAGGAATCACAAGCGTGGGCAAAAAACTGCTGGAGTTCAGTAACTTAGAACAAACCGAGAGTTAAAGATATATCGATGGGGAAAGTGGCACCAATACCTAACCAAATCGTGACCACAGTACCAAATAGGAAGATAGCGGTAGCGACGGGACGACGGAAGGGATTTTGGAATTTATTGACGCTTTCAATAAAGGGAACTAACATCAAGCCTAGGGGAACGCCGGCCATGCAAGCGATACCTAAGAGTTTGTTAGGAAGAATACGGAGAATTTGGAAAACGGGATAAAGATACCACTCTGGCAGAATTTCTAGGGGAGTAGCAAAAGGATCGGCAGGTTCACCGATCATGGTGGGATCCATAATCGCTAAACCGGTGCAGAGTCCGATCGTACCGAAGATGACCACCGGGAAGACATAGAGCAGATCGTTGGGCCAAGCGGGTTCACCGTAGTAGTTGTGACCCATACCTTTAGCCAACTTAGCACGCAGAGCGGGATCGCTGAGATCGGGCTTTTTTAATGTGGACATGGATAATGTCTCCTAAAAATGATTTCGGATCGACAGAGATATTTTTCTGAATTATAGAGGCCCAGAAATGCCTTGTTTACGGATCATCAAGAAATGTAGCAACATGAAGACCGCGATCGACCAGGGTAGTACAAAGGTATGCAAGCTGTAGAAACGGGTTAAAGTTGCTTGACCGACGCTTTCGCTACCGCGCATCAGGGTGACGAGTTGATCACCGACGACGGGAATAGCAGCAGGTACACCGGAAACAATTTTAACCGCCCAGTAACCCACCTGATCCCAGGGTAAGGAGTAACCAGTGACACCGAAGCTAACGGTGATTACGGCCAGGACAACCCCAGTTACCCAGGTTAATTCCCGAGGTTTTTTGAATCCACCGGTCAGATAGACGCGGAAAACGTGCAGGATCATCATTAACACCATCATACTGGCGGACCAGCGATGGATAGAACGAATTAACCAGCCAAAGTTAACTTCGTTCATGATGTACTGTACGGAGGAGAGGGCCTCTGCTACGGTGGGTTTGTAGTAGAAGGTCATGGCGAAACCAGTGGCAAACTGGATCACGAAGCACACAAGGGTGATACCACCCAGACAGTAGAAGATATTGACGTGGGGGGGAACGTATTTGGTGCTGATATCATCAGCGATCCCTTGAATTTCTAAGCGTTCCTCAAACCATTGATAGGCTTTAGAATCCGTTACTTGTTTGGTAAACATCGCGTAACCAGTAAGAAAAATGAAAGATTTAAGGTGTGACCTTTAAAAAATGTAACACAGTTTTCAGGGCTAATTCTCGCTCCGGTCAGGTTTCTCCACTGGTGGGGATCAATCTGTGATCGCCAGTCCCGAAAAACGTAACTTCCTAAAATTTCCCTTAAAATGTCTCCTAGACTACAAAAAATCGGGCTAATTGTCCGACACTGGGAATAGGTAAGGTTGACAGCTAGTTACTGATTTGCTCACATTGACCTACATACGCCACTATTTAGGCGAACGTTTGTGACCCTAAGAAAAGCCGTTGAGCTATGGGGATTACATCCCAATACATTAAGAGAATATGCCGATGAAGGGAAAATCAAAAGTATCAAAAACGAAGCAGGGCAACGATTGTACGATGTCCAGTCTTACGTCAATGGTGCAGCTAGAGCTTCCCTTGTTTGCTACTGCCGAGTCAGTTCAATCAAGCAACGAGATGACCTTGAGAGACAAGTCAGCTTTATGCGCGGATTCTATCCAGAGGAAGAAATCATCAAAGACATCGATAGTGGGCTTAACTTCCAAAGAAAAGGACTTAGAGCCATACTGGACAGATGATTGTGGGGAAATAAACTCACAATTGTTATGTCCACACTGGACAGATTATGCCGATTTAGATTCGAGCTTATACAGTATATGGTCGAACAAAACGGTGGCAAAATCTTGGTTCTCGACCAAACTGTTCACAGTCCCGAATCAGAACTTACAGCAGACTTGTTATAAATACTTCACATCTTCTCTTGCCGAATGTCCAGACTCAGGAAGTACGCTCAAAAAATCAAAGAAAGTACGGATTTATCCAACAACAGAACAGAAGAAACTGATGAAACACTGGTGGGGAGTATCTCGGTTTGTCTTCAACCAAACCATTAAATATCTACAGGAACCAGGTAGAAAAGCTAATTGGAAGGCTATCAAGACGGGAATCATTAATGATTTACCAGAATGGGCTAAAGAAGTCCCCTACCAGATTAAATCAATAGCAGTCAAAGACGCTTGTGAAGCCGTTAAAAATGCTCAAAGAAAATATCAAAAAACTGGGGAAATCCAGAAAGTAAAATTCCCTTCCCGTAAAGATAAACAGCAATCCTGTTATATTCCTAAGTCAGCCATTTCAGCAAAAGGAATATATCACACAAAATTAGGGCAAATACGCTTCACCGAATCACTGCCCGACAATTTTGGGGATAGCCGATTAGTATCCAGAAATGGACAATACTATTTAGCTATTCCCCATGAGGTGCAACGATGGGAATCCGATAACCAAGGACGCATTGTCGCCCTAGACCCCGGTGTTAGAGATTTTCTGGCACTATTCTCGCCTAATAGTTTTGGCTCAATCGGGAGTCAGGATATAGGTAAAATCCAACGATTATGCTATCACCTTGATGATTTAATTTCTCGTTCTACCAAAGTTAATGCTAAAACCAGAAACCGTTATCGAAAAGCAGCTAATCGACTAAGAAATAAAATCAGGAATTTAGTAGATGAACTTCATCATCAAGTTGCTAGATTCCTAGTTGATAACTTTGATGTGATTCTTTTGCCTACTTTTGAAGTGTCAGAAATGGTTCTAAAAAATAGCAGGAAGATTCGCTCAAAATCTGTTAGACAGATGCTTAACTGGTCTCATTACCGATTTAAGCAATTTCTCAAGCATAAGGCTTTTGAGATGGGTAAATTAGTAATAGACTGCTGTGAAGCCTATACGTCGAAAACAGTTAGCTGGACTGGTGAATTAATACATAACTTAGGGGGAAAAAAAGTCATTAAATCCAAGATTGATGGCAAGAAGATGGATAGAGATATTAATGGCGCACGAGGAATTTTTCTTCGTGCTTTGGGAGATACCCCCTCTTTAAGAGACTCTCTTAGAGTGCATTGTTAATGTATGTTAGCAAAAAAGTATCGGTATGAAATGAGGTCAGTGTGCTATTAAATACCTACGATCCCGAAGGCTTCTACGACGAACTATTCTTAGATGATGGTCAACCTCGTCCCCACTCCTCCCCTTTAATCAAATGGTTGCAGAATCTGCCACCCCGAGAACTTCAACAACACCGGGAAACCGCTCAGTCGGCCCTGTTTGAATTGGGGGTGACTTTCAATGTCTATAGCGACAATCAAGGGGTAGAAAAAATCTTTCCTTTTGATATTATTCCCCGAATTGTCGCGGCTGAGGACTGGGATTATTTGGAAAGAGGACTGAAACAACGCATCAAAGCTCTCAATCTTTTTCTCTCCGATATCTACAATGACCAGTTAATCATTAAAGATGGCATTATTCCCTCCGAATTAATCGCCTCGGCGACGGGATTTCTGAAACCCTGTCTGGGACTGAAACCCGCCGGAGGTATCTGGTGTCACATCACGGGAACCGATTTAGTCCGCGATAAAGATGGTCAATGGTACGTTTTAGAGGATAATTTGCGGGTTCCTTCCGGTATTTCTTATGTCCTCGAAAATCGTCGGGTAATGAAAAGCACCTTCCCCGATATTTTCCAGACAATGAATGTTAAACCGGTGGATGATTATCCTTCCCATCTGTTGGAAACTCTCCTTAATTTAGCCCCACTCCAATTACCTAATCCCACCGTAGTGGTTTTGACCCCCGGAACCTATAATTCTGCCTACTTTGAACATTCTTTTATCGCCCAACAAATGGGGGTAGAATTAGTGGAAGGGCGTGATTTGGTCGTCTTTGATGGTTATCTACAAATGAAAACCACCAAGGGATTAAGACGGGTAGATGTGGTATATCGTCGCCTCGATGATGACTTTTTAGATCCGGCGGTTTTTCGTCCCGATTCGATGTTAGGTGTACCCGGATTATTAAAAGTTTTTCAGGAAGGCCGCGTCGCTTTAGCTAATGCTCCTGGTACGGGAGTCGCTGATGATAAGGTTATTTATGCTTTTGTCCCCGATATGATTCGTTATTATCTGGGAGAAGAAGCGATTTTAAATAACGTTCCCACCTATCTTTGTTGGCGAGAAAAGGACTTAGATTATGTCTTAAATAATCTCGATAAATTAGTTGTGAAAGCTGCCAATGAATCGGGAGGTTATGGGATGTTAGTTGGTTCTCAAGCTACCTCGAAAGAACGAGAAGAATTTGCCCCACGCATTGCCGCTAATCCCCGCAATTACATCGCTCAACCAGTGTTAAGTCTTTCTAGGGTTCCAACTTTAATTGACACGGAAATTGAAGGTCGTCATGTGGATTTACGTCCCTATATTCTCCATCGAGGCGATGAAATTTATGTGCATCCCGGGGGGTTAACTCGCGTTGCTTTGAAAAAGGGTTCTTTAGTGGTTAATTCTTCTCAAGGTGGTGGCAGTAAAGACACTTGGGTTCTCACCAAGTAATAAGGACAATCATCAAAATTTTGGTGGGTTACGGCGAAAATTAAATCATCAGTCAACTGCGTAAATTATTGTCGCCTAACCCACCCTACCCTTTTCACTTTTTCCTGGTTAATTATGCTTAGTAGAGTTGCCGATTCAATTTATTGGTTAAATCGCTATATTGAACGGGCAGAAAATGTCGCCCGGTTTATGGATGTTAACCTTAATTTAATGTTAGATGTACCTACCAGTGTTTTGCAACAGTGGGAACCCTTGGTTTTAACCACGGGAGATTTAGAACAATTCAAGAAACGTTACGGCACAGCCACCGCAGAAAATGTGATCAATTTCTTGACATTTGACACGGAATATAGTAACTCAATTATCTCTTGTTTGCGCTGGGCCAGAGAAAATGCTCGGTCAGTTCGCGAGATTATTTCTTCGGAAATGTGGGAACAGGTTAATGGTTTTTTCTTGATGGTAAAAGATGCTTCCTCTTACCATCCTCAAACTACTTTACCTAACTTTTTTACTCAAGTTAAATTGGCTAGTCACCGTTTTGCGGGGGTAATGGATGCGACGATGACTCATAATGAAGGTTGGCATTTTGGCGTTATGGGAAGATTACAGGAACGCGCCGATAAAACCGCCAGAATTCTTGATGTTAAATACTATTATCTCTTACCTTCCGCTCAATGGGTAGGAACTTCTCTAGACCAAATTCAATGGATTGCTTTACTGCGGTCGGTGAGTGCCTACGAAATGTATCGTAAATGTCAACGACGGATTACTCCTAGTGACGTGGCTGAATTTTTAATTCTTAATCGAGAATTTCCTCGTTCAATTCACTTTTGTCTGCGGGAATTAGACCACTGTTTGCATCAAGTTACAGGGACTCCTATAGGAACTTGGGGGAATTCGGTAGAAAGAAGTTTAGGGCGACTTTGTGCGGAAATGAGCTATCTAACTATCGAGGATATTATTGAAATGGGATTACATGAATTCCTCGACCATATTCAAAAAAGAGTTAATGATGTGGGAATAAAAATGACAGAAACTTTCTTCGTTTTTAATCCTGAACTTGCCTCACCTCTGCCAGTAAATAACTTTCAATATCAATCCCAATTAACAACTTAATGCGTTATCACATTCGGCATCAAACTAACTATTTCTATAATCAACCCGTGATTTTATCACCCCATCTGCTGCGCTTGCGACCAAAATCCGATGGTGGGCAAACTTTGCGAGAGTTCACGCTCAAAATTAACCCAGAACCTTTAACGATAACTAATATTATCGACCTCGATGGCAATTCTTGTTTACAAATTTGGTTTAATCAACCGACAGAAGAATTATTGATTGATGTGGTGAGTGAAGTGGAAACCCATGGGGTTAATCCTTTTCAGTATTTGTTGGAACCTTGGGCGACCTGTTTACCCTTTGATTATCCCATTTCCCTCCACAGTCAATTACAACCCTACAGACAATTTTATGGGTTAGCTAATGACCCCGATGTGGCAGCATTAGCCCAAGAAATTATGCAGGAAACTGAGGGACAGGTGCTATCTTTCCTGTTTAATCTTAATGACAAAATTTACCGCAATTGTCAGCAAATTATTCGTCTTACTGGAGAACCCTATCTACCCGGAAACACTTGGAAAAATAAGCAGGGTTCCTGTCGCGATTTTGTGGTTTTATTTATGGATGTGTGTCGCTGTGTGGGATTAGCTTCCCGTTTTGTCAGTGGCTATCAAGAAGGAGATTTAGACCAAGAAGAAAGACATTTACACGCTTGGGTAGAGGTGTATTTGCCGGGGGGCGGCTGGAAAGGTTATGATCCTAGCCATGGATTAGCGGTGAGTGACCGTCATATAAGCCTCGTTTCTAGTCCAATTCCCCGTTATTGCGCGCCGGTAGAGGGAAATGCTCGACCGGTTAATCTCGGTCATCAAGTGATAGAATCTCAGCTATCATCGACAATTGCGCTTGATTTGTTATCTTGAGGAGAATTTTTTATGGCTAAAGGATTTGGCACAGCAACAAAAGGACATTTAGGCTATGTTTTATTGTTGTGTCCTACTGCTAACACCTATGCGGCTAATTATAGTTTAGATGGGGAAGGAGACGAGTTTATTGGGGTTACTAATATGTTAGAAATGGCGCAAGTTTGGACTAAAAAAAATGCGGCGCGTGAGGCAATAATCAAATATGCAGATTTTTTGATCCAACAGTTAGAAGAAACTCCCCAAGTAAATATTCAGATTAGAAGTTTAAAGTGTTTAGCCAACGGCAAGTTGGTTACGGAAGTGTTAGAGGAGTTAACTTTTGAACAAAATTCGGACTCTCCTAGATAGGCCTTGCGGCAAAAAGTTTTTCGTGGCGGCAGGGTGTGGGGTGTGGGGTGTAGGGTTTTACGGATTTTGAGGACGTTCGGCGAAGCTCAGTCGAACCGCGAAGCTCAGTCGAGCCGTGGTTAATTAGCTAATTTTCAGGGAAAAAGTGCCTGAATTTTCCCGCCGCTCACTCCCATGACCGGCACTAAAGTCTTATCCAACAAGGTCTTTAGATTTATTCAACCAGCCCTAATATAGATATTTCTACAAAATTGAGATGCACCCAAGATGCTGCCGATAAATTAGCCAGCCAAAAGACTATGTAGGGCTTGCTGAATAAAGGTGAAATGTAGGCAAGGTAAGGGTTTTGTGGCTTTTCTCGCGAAACAGGTGCAAGATTTTGAGAGAATCGTGCTTCAAAACCTTGCGTCTTCATCGGCCCGCGTCCTGTAGGGGCGAAGCAT
>NZ_JAPZQM010000134.1:0-5534 GCF_027530565.1 Microcystis sp. LE19-10.1B
GTGGGGTGTGGGGTGTAGGGTTTTACCGATTCTCATCTGGTCAATTACCTAATTTTCAGAGAAAAAGTCCCAGAATTTTCCCCCTATCTCTCCCACAACTGGTACTTTTTGATTGACAAAAAGTCTAAAAGTCTTACCCAATAAGGTTTTTAGATTTATTCAGCAAGCCCGAGTTAATCTAGCAATAAAAGCCATAGCTTCGCTTTTATTGCTGACTATTCCATCTAAAGTTGCCCCCAAGACTGCCGCAAGTAACGATTTAAACTGGGGACCCGGTTGATAACCCAAAGCTTTTAGGTCATTGCCGTCGATAGGAGCCTCGATCTGCGACCATTTAGTTAAATATTGCCAGATTAAAGCCCGAATCCTAGTCTCACTCCTCACCGCCACCAGTAACAAACTAGGAACCTTATAACCGTTGAAAAAGCTGACGATTTGACTAATGGGTTGATCATAAGCAAAATTATTGCTAATCTCTCTTTCCATAACTTCTAGTTTTTGTAAACGCTCCACAGTATCTTTGGGCAATTGTAAATTATTAGCGATCGCTATTCTTTCCCCCACAGCCAGAGAAGCGATTAATAATTCCAACCGCATTAACCAAACATTCACCGGCAATTCCAGACTTAAACAATCTAACCAACGACTGAGACAGCGCAATTGTCGCCATAAAGCCCGATTTAAACTTAAATCCCCGTGTAAACAGTGCAAAGCCCCCAAATCGGCCAACTTTTCTAAGGCACTTTCCCAGTAATCCGCCTCTAAAATATAATTCAACTCCGCTTTTAAACGGGACTGTAAAGCGGGTGCATTCTGATTTTGTTGCCGTGAGCGCTCATAAACTCCACTTTCGATCGCATACCTAATATAGCTTTCTGTCAAGGGTTCAATAACAAATCCTAACCGAGTGGCAAAACGCACCGCTCGATAGATGCGCGTCGGATCCTCGATAAAACTATTAGCGTGTAAAACCCGGATTTGTTGGGCGCGTAAATCCAACATACCGCCAAAAAAGTCGAGTAATTCCCCCTCTTTCGGCGAAGTTAGGCGAATTGCCAGAGCATTAATCGTAAAATCCCTTCTATACAAATCCTGTCGAATCGAACTAGCCTCCACTTGGGGATTGCTGGCAGGATAAGGATAGAATTCCGTGCGTGCCGTGGCGATATCCACCCATAACGAGCCAAAACGCTCATCTTTGTGCCATAACAAAGCCGCCGTCTGAAATTCCCCGTGAATCGATAACCGGGCCCCCGGATAAATTTCCTGTAAACAATTAGCCAACTCCACCCCTGCACCCACACCGGCGGCGCGATGGCAGCCATCCACCACTAAATCGATATCCTGTAACAATAAAGTATCCCTTTCTGTGGCTAACAATAAATCGCGCACCGCACCCCCAACCAGATAGAGATGCCAACCGCGTTTTTGAGCGGCAGTGGCGGCAGCTTGCAGGAATGACCATAAAATCGGCTCTAAACGCTCTTTAATCGTCGGTAAAAGACAGGAAACCAAAGCAACCCCTTCAAAACGCACCCGCTCATTTTGATGAATCTGTCTTAATACATCTGTACGAGTGACGATACCGACTAACTGCCCGTTTTCTAGTACAGGTAAACGCCCCAAATCGTACGTTACCATCAGTGACTCGATTTCCTGAAGGGAAGTGTCGGGGGTAATAGTTTTCGGATTACAAGTCATGTATCCCTTCACGGGAGAGCGAGAAAAGCCGTGATGGAGAGCTAAATCGAGGTCACGACGAGAAATCACCCCAACTAAGCGATCCTGCTCATCTACCACCGATAAACCCGAATGGCCGTAACGGAAAAGGATGCGCTCGGCTTGAGATATGGAAGTATCGGGACGAATTGTTCGCACTGGGGAAGACATTAAATCCCTAGCGGTGGGAGAGGGAGGAATTTGGGCAATTAAGTCCCCCAGCAGTTGGTTTAACTGTTGAACTGGCTGAACATCGCGAAAGCTCACCGAAGCGGCCTGAGCATGACCACCGCCGTTATAGGGGCAAAAAAGCTGATATAGATTCACCCCATCGATTCTAGAGCGACCAATCACAGTTAAACGCTGTCGGGAATTATCTTCCTCGCCTTTACTATAACTATGGGCAAAAAGTAGCGCATCACTATCGGATAATTCCAGTAGGCGCTCGGCCACACTAGACAAACCGGGGATAAAATCGGCAGTATGGAGGAGAACGTGGGCGATTTTACGGTCATGGATCGTTTTAATCTCTAGATTTTCCCAAGCAAGGCTAAATAACTCCTGTAAGCGCGGGGAAAAACTCGGTTGACAGTATTGGGCGATCGTTTTAATGTTAGCAGCACAGGTCATTAACCAAGCCAAAGCATAGGCATCCCTGGGGGTACTACCGGCAAAAGTCAGGGAACCCGTGTCAACGTGAATACCGAGTGCCATTACCGTCGCTGCCATCGAGTTTGGTTTAATCTGGGCTTTTTGTAAAGCTTCGACAATTAAAGTCGTGGTGGCTCCCACCGCTTCTAAATGGACGCTAGAGGCATGAATATCGCTTTCACTATCCAAATGATGATCATACAATTCGATCGCCTGTAAATGCCCTAAATCGAGCCACTGGGAGGCTTTTCCCAGACGCTCTCGCCACTGATTATCAACGATAATTAAAGAGCGAATACTGGCCGGATTGACACTACGCATTTCAATTAAAGCGAACTCATCCCGATGCAGGGCCAAAAATTCCCTTACTGTTGGGTGCGCTCCCCCCGTTAACACAATGCGACTACCCGCTTTCAGCAACGATAAACCCACCGCTGCCCCCAAAGCGTCAAAATCCGCCGTTTGATGACATAAAATTAAATCCATATTTTTTAGTAAGGAGAAGATATCAGGATTTTTTCTGTATCTATTGTTACTAAATGCTCGGCAATAACCGGGTCAAGAACTATAAGTTAGCAAATAATGACTGAGAGAAACCGATGTTGTTCAAAATTTTAGTAATTCTCCACACCCTAGGGGCGACCGTCTGGGCCGGTGGCCATTTATTGTTGGCAGTCACCGTTCTACCCCAGGCCCTCAAAAACCGAGAACCAGACCGAATTCGTCAATTTGAGCAATATTTTGAAGGTTTTGGGTTATCTGCGCTATTGTTGCAGGTAATAACAGGCCTAGGACTGACTTGGATTTATTTGCCCGGTTTTCGTGATTTTTGGTCATTTGATAGTTTTTTATCGGTTTATATAGGAATTAAGTTAGCTTTACTGCTATTAACTCTCATCTTGGCCCTTCATTCCCGCTTTTTTCTCATTCCTAAACTGAGCGAGGAAAACTTAAATTTCCTCGCCCTGCACATAGTCGCCGTCACCACTCTAGCAGTATTATTCGTCATTTTTGGCGCTGGCATCCGTTTGGGGGGCTTGACCTAGGACTTGACCATTAGCTTTTAGGGACTTGCGCTTTGATAATGTACCATTTATGGCTTGTCTGATTCTTCTACAGAGCGACTGTCCGGCTGGGATATTATTCCTACGCAGGTCCCTTAGCAGTTCAGCAGTCTGGAGACCTTTCTAGGGCAGGTTTGGCGAAAACGCGAAAATACTGTAATCTGGGCAAGGGATTACAGGGAGTCACTTCCCCCACCTAACCCTTACAATCCTGCTTTTGACAAGGATGGAGACATCAAAAAAATTTTAGAACCCGCTGCGGCTGGGTAGTCACTGGCAGTAAAATTAAAATGCTCGTGGATTCAGTCTGACAGGGATATCTCCTGGGAACCCCTGATTCAGAGAGGACTTAGAGGAAGGATCGTCCAGTTAAGTTGAGTGGAAGCGAGGCTCTTCCATACAAGTATCAAATCTGGGAGAATTATCTAAATAAACATCAACTGCTTTAGGAGAACCCAATCATGTCTATTGTTTTTCAATTTTTTCTCATTGCCTTAGTTTTATTTTCCTTGCTGATGGTGATTGGTGTCCCCGTTGCCTATGCTTCCCCCCAAAACTGGGATCAATCGAAACCCCTTCTCTATGTGGGTTCGGCAATTTGGGCGATTTTAGTCGTTGCCGTCGCTATTTTAAACTTTTTAGTGATTTAGTCTTGATCAGGGGGACGGGGGACAGGAGTCAGGAGTCAGTCGTCAGGAGTCAGTCGTCAGGAGTCAGTATTCTCCCCACACCCCACACCCCACACCCCACACCCCACTACCCCACTTCCCCACTTCCCACTCCTATCCCCTTCTACCTATGACTGTTTTTGAGGGAAATTTTACCGAGGACATATCCTCTTTGCGCTTTGCGATCGTGATTGGTCGTTTTAATGATCTCGTCACTGATAAACTGTTATCAGGCTGTCAAGACTGTCTCAAGCGTCACGGGGTTGATGTCAATCCCGATGGCACCCAAGTCGATTATATCTGGGTACCGGGTAGCTTTGAAGTGCCAATGGTAGCCCGTCAAGTCGCCCTTTCCCACCGTTACGATGCCGTTATTTGTCTAGGGGCAATTATTCGCGGACAAACGCCCCATTTTGACTACGTTGCTGCCGAGGCCGCTAAAGGTATCGCCGCAGCCGCTTTTCAGACCGGTGTTCCCGTTGTCTTCGGTATTCTCACCACTGATACTCTACAACAGGCCCTCGAACGGGCCGGTATTAAAAGTAATTTGGGCTGGAATTATGGCCTATCTGCCCTAGAAATGGCTAGTCTCATGCGTCAATTGCGCCCCCGGGATGAAGATAAACCCCTAGAATTATTGCAAAATAATCCCCAACAGGCACTGATGGAAGGCTAAGAAAATTCCCCCAGCATTTAGGGTTTTAGTTGTCCCCACTCCCCGCTGTCGAGAGAATCAAGACTCTGGAATTAGCTCTAGACCCAGAGGAGCGGATTACGGCAGCTTTTGAGGCTATGGAACGCCCTATCACTGAAAAATTCGCCGCCATTGACAAGTGCTTTGATCGCTTGCAACATCAGTTCAACCGACTACAGGCTAAGATAGAAGTGGTTCTCGAAGCTATTACCGGTTTGGGGGATTGGCCAGAACATGAATCATTGTAAAAAAATGCTCCAAACCACTTGACAAATGCTCTGAGATTTGGCATACTTGGGGAAGTGTAAAAAAAAGGCTTGCGGGCATAGCTCAGTGGTAGAGCGTCACCTTGCCAAGGTGAATGTCGCGCGTTCGAATCGCGTTGCCCGCTTGAACGAATCCGCGTCAGTCCCCACCCTCAACAACGCGGGGTGGGGAAGGAAAGCGCGGCAATTTGAGGACTCGATGTCCGAAAAATTGCCAACTAACTTTTAGG
This sequence comes from Microcystis sp. LE19-10.1B, assembly GCF_027530565.1. Classification (NCBI taxonomy): domain Bacteria; kingdom Bacillati; phylum Cyanobacteriota; class Cyanophyceae; order Chroococcales; family Microcystaceae; genus Microcystis; species Microcystis sp. LE19-10.1B. The sequence continues at coordinate 5,293 of NZ_JAPZQM010000134.1, forward strand.
TGTATCCTGATTTTTGATATACTCCTTAAGCTTTTCAATTGGCGCTCCACCGGATGGGCTCTTCTGGTTTCTGTGTGGAAACGAGGTCTATACTGATAGTTTATTTAGGGTCTGCTGAAAAAGTTTTTCCTGGGGGTAGGAGTCAGTAGCCGGTCGTCAGGAGTCGGTCGTTTCAGGCTTTGTTGCCCTTGTTTTTTGTACCAAGCGATGTACCACAAGAAGGATAATGCAAGGTTTTTGAA
>NZ_JAPZQM010000574.1:0-5525 GCF_027530565.1 Microcystis sp. LE19-10.1B
GGCTCTTCGGTTTGTGTTATGCAATGGAGGGGGGTTATAAGGGATGGAACCCTTATATAGAAAGGCATTTAGCGATTTTTGTCAATTGTTTTTTATCTAGAGCGAACTAATCAATTAAGTCTCTTGCCAGATAAGGATTTAGTCGATTTATGCCCCCCTATCGAACCATAACAAGTAACGAAGAGCCGATCCGGCAAAGGTAATAATGTTTTGTAAGTGTGTAGTTTTGACAATTGAATTCTTCAACAAGTTGACTGCGTTTTTAAAAAATTTCGGTAGCCATTTAGGATAATAATAAGGATCTTCATACTTCTTTCTCAGAAAACGACGAGCCATGAACCAGCGAAGATAAATAGATTCAAAAGCTATAAGAAAGCTAGGAAAAAATCCCACAATTAGCCAAGCCATTAAATCGAATTTCGCTTGAGGAGCTAGAATAAGCAAATATTCAAGTAAAAATATTATCAAAGCCAGACTAGCAAATGTTAATGAAATGACTACTGATTGAGCAGCGTGAGTAGTTACCTGGTCTAAATCTAAGCTAGGGTCTTCTGGAGTAGTAGCCTTGTAGGGATCGCTGCGTAACTGATTGAGTATTTCTAACGCTTGGGTTAAACCTTCTAGATAGACATAGCCCGATAGTAAGCGAGTAGGAGCAATAAGAGCATCCGGTTTTCTTGATGGTATAGGACTAGAATCTAGTCTGGCTACAATAACCATCCCTCCACCGAAGCTGATTCGAGCCTCCTCTTCAATCGGAATTCGCTCTTGGTTGAGGCGCACTTTGTTGAGCAAAGCACCATTCAAACTACCTAAGTCCCTGACGTACCACAGAGAGTCGTAGCTCAGTTCTAGGTTAACGTCAGAGGCAAAATTAACATAGGGAAGGAACACGTCACAGTCGTGACGATTGCCAACTTGGTAGCTGCGTCCGTTTTCAGCTTCGAGTGTCCAAGTATGACCCGTTTGCTCTAGCGCAAGCATTAAGTTCCCCATTTTGAGCGATCAGATTTTAACGACTAAGATAGTATAGATTATACTGCAAAAATCTCTATTTAGCCTCTGAAGGGATAATCAGCAATGTTAAGTAATGTAACAAATCAGGACGATCTGCAACCAGGCTTAGTATTAGATCATCGGTACGTCATCAGGACAGTTATTGACCCTGGCCAGTTTGTGCAAGTTTACTTAGTCGAAGACTTACGCTATCAGAAAGACTGCCTTCTAACCGAATTTATCTTTAGAAATGCAGGAGAAAGAGAAATCGTAGAAACAGAACTTGAAGAGAAGTTTGATAGCATCAATCAAGGTCAATTTGGAGGGATTACCGCACCTAAAGAACTTTTTGGTGAGGGGGGAAGACTCTTGATTTTGCAGAAGACTTTCGAGGGAACTCCGACCCAAGAATTGCATCGATCGCTACTTCCTTTGAATGAGTATGCAGTGGTTCAGTTACTCAATCAAGTTTTGCCTGCTCTCAGGGATAGAGGAGTAACAAATCTTCAAAATGATTTGCACGATCTGGCGCTGACTGCACTGATACTGCTAACGGGACAATATTGGTACGATAGTGAGAGTAATAGTTGGAATTGGACTCAATCTAAGCAAATTAGCGATCAGCGGAAAGATGTCCTGACACGAATGTTAGGTTCTGGGCAAAGATTCAATAATGTAGAAGAAGTTTTGTCAGCATTGAATGCTGTTTTTATTCCTGTTAAATGCCCTGATTTTTCTATACCGCGTTATTTGTATGGAGCCGCTTTAAGTACTGTTATTGGTATTTCATTAATTGTAATAGCTGTAAGAGTATTATGGATTTCTTCACAGCCGAAGAATAAAGATGTTTCTCCTTCGCCTCCTAATGTCCTCCAATGCCCTGAAGGATCAGATTTTGTGGCAATCGCCTGCGGTGTTGAAGTCACAGATATTGATTCCTTTAATTTCGAGCAAGGTAAATTAACAGTTAAGTTAAAAGGAAAAGCGACTGCTAATGATCGCCTGTTCATTTCTGAGCAACTTATTAGTGCTAATAAGAGTGGAGCTAATAATAATAACTCCACCAGTAATGATGTTTTGGTTGACAATCAAGTCATCGGTAACTTTACGGGGGGAATAGGAACACAACCATTAGAAATAACCTTCAACAAAAATGCTAATGCTGAGAAAGTCAGAATTCTCTTGAGTAATATTCTTTATAAGAATATTTCCGAGACTCCACAACCAGGAGAGCGCATCGTAGAATTTAAGATTACTGATGGGGATGGAGGAACTAGCAAAGTCCTCACTCAGATCATCAGCGTTAACAAAGTTAACAGTGTTCCGCTCCTCACTGTTCCTAAAACTAAAACAGTTAAGGAAGATGGCCAGATAATCATCACAGGAATTAGCGTTAAAGATGATGATGCTGGTGACAACAATATTACGGTTACTCTCCAACAAATAATGGCTCTATAACAGTCAAAGATAATGTCAATAATGGATTGACTTGGAGAGATATTAGGGAAGATAAACTAGGAGTAATTATTCTGAATGGTACTGTCAGTCAAATTAACAATACTCTCAAAGATAAACAGGCGCTTATTTATCAGACTCAGACTGATTTCAATGGAATTGATACTCTTACTGTAACTGTCAATGATAACGGGAAACAAGTTAGTAATCTGGAAGCAATTATTTATCCTCCTGGTGCTTTAAATTCCCAGACTGACAGTAAGGTTATTAATATTAATATCGAGCCGCTTAATGATAATCCACAACTCAGTCGTTCTCAACTTGGTTCAAGTCCAAATAAGCCACCTGATCAAGGGAGTTTACAACCCAATACTCAACGTCTGACTAAACAACAAGCAGTCAATGTTGTTGAATCTTGGTTAAAGGTTAAAGCACAAGCTTTTGGCAATACATATAATGAGCAAGTTGTTTATCAATACACAACAGACAGTTATAGAGACAAGCAGTTAGGCAAAGTTGGATGGCTGCGTCGAAATAATGCTTATGAAATTTGGGTAACACCATCAGTTGAGCCTTTGGGAGATGTATTAGATCGAGGAAACGAAGTGGTGATTAATATCCAAGCTAGGGAATCCGTTACACGTTATCAAGGAGGCGTTTTAGACCCTAATTATACTCGTTCTCTCTCTGGAACATATAGGTTCACTTTGCAGTTAGATGATGGCATTTGGAAAGTAGCTAATAGTGAGGAAATAAATTAATGAAAAAATTAATTGTTGCTCTACCTATCATCCTAATCGTTATAGGTATCGCCCTAAATAGCTATGCAGTCCTGCACTTCTTCAGCCAGAAAACACCTCAATTAATTTCTACTCCCCAGACACGACCAATAACGTCTTCTCAATCGCCAACTCCCATTCTCCCATCGCCACCAACAATAATTAATTCTCCCACATCTCTAGTCAATCCGTCACCAAAAATACCCATTCAGATAGCAGTCAATCAAACCAAATTGGGACATTTGCCCTATCAAGAAGGTGACTCCCAACAAATGATGATTATTGCCAGCTACGCTCAGGATGAGTATCAAAGATTTGAAAGGATTGCACCAGAAACAGCCTTAGCCTTAATGAAGTTGATCTATGCAGCTAGAGAGGATCGAGTATGGATTATTCCTGTCTCTGGTTTTCGTACTATTGCCCACCAGGATCAACTCTGGCAATCTCAAATTCAGCGCCAAGGTTCACCGGAAGCTGCAGCCAAAATCAGCGCACCACCCGGTTATAGTGAACATCATACAGGATACGCCCTTGATTTAACCGATGGGAATCTGAAGGCTAGAGATGATATTACCTACAAATTTGCTGAAACTGATGCTTTTAAATGGTTAACCCTTCATGCTAAGGAATTTGGCTTTGAACTATCATTTCCGAAAAACAATTCCCAAGGTGTTAGTTATGAACCTTGGCACTGGCGTTTTGTCGGTTCAGCAACAGCTCAAGAAATTTTTAGAGTAGCAAAGACACAAAGACAATGATTATACACTTGGAAGTTTTATAACGGTTAAATCCACCGGGGTTATACCTAGACTTCCCCATTGACAAAAAGCCATAACCTATGCTGTAGGAGGGATTAAGAGAATTTCCAGCCCTCCGTTACCGGTTACAAATCGGGGAACCCCCAATAAATCTAATGCCTCACAAACTACTCGTCAATAACCAATCAGTTTATACCTCATCTTTTTGAGAAAGTCTCTCAATTTTACCTCACCTCAACCGTGGCACTGGCATCATTGCCGAACACATCCACTAACTGGACAGCGATCGCTCGTTGCCCGAATCCCTAACAGCTGCATTCGGAGCAGTATTGATCGCCGGTTCGACCGGGAAAAAATCCCTAGGGGATGCGATCGATAGAATAAGGGGAAGCGAAATCTAAGTTAGCTTTCCCGTCACATTTTGCTCTTCTGGTTTGTGTGTGGAATTAATTTCTAGCTTTCTTCAGCCATTCCTAATATTTCTTGATAAAGAATTGGGCTAATTCTTTTACCTTGACTCAAAAACTGCTCTAAAATGGGTTTAACTTCAATAATAATTCCTTTCTTCTTGGCGATTAATAAAAGTCCAATTGTTCCAGTTACGGGCAAATTTCTAGACTGAGCGACTTTTCTTCCTAATTTTTCGTCTATTAAGACTCGATTCGCTTTTAATTCTTCTGCCAAGATAATTGTAGCCGCTTCCCCCAAATCTAGTTTAAACTGAATTTGCAATTGTAATAATTGAGCGGGAGATTGAAGGGTAAATACCTCAATCCACTGAGCAGCAGGAACAACCGAAGCAGCCCGATGATTTCCTGTGGTGACTTCATTATAAACTTCTTGGGGAATAATAATTTTGCCAAAGAGTTTTTGGAGTAAGTTAAGTTGACCAACTTTAGCTAACTCACTTAAAGGAGTGGTATTAGAGACAATAATCACGGGGGAAAATCTTCTAATAGTTGCAGGGTTTCTGTAACCTCTTGTTCTAACTCTTCTCGATTTTGGTCGGGGAAGATGGCAACCCCATATTGACCCATAAGTTCGAGAACTTCTAAACGAGAGACTCCCAATAGCCTGCCAGCTATCCCACTACTAATTTCTCCATATTTTAACAAAGTCATGATATATGCTATCTTAGCCTGTTCCTCTGCTTGTGAATGGAGGGATTCCGAGATATTAATAGGCCAATCAAATCGTATTGTTATGGTCATACCTTGGGATTATGCAAAAGTTTTTGGCTCTTTTAACTGCCAGATACTAACATTTTACAACAGATTTACGCCCGTAGGTTGATTTGATCTATCATTTTTCTAGATTGACACTCCCGTCGCGCTTATGCGAGGGATTCTTGGTTCACTGACTCAAGTTGTCTTAGCAGGTATTGCTACCAACCAAGATAGAGCTTAAATCTCCCCAAGCGTTTAGGTCTAACGACCAGCTTCCGATATGCCCTATCGTAGCTTTTTTGAGTATATTTAATGCCGCCATTTTGTCTCTATCTTCCACATATCCGCAGGAACAAACATGAGTTCTAACT
>NZ_JAPZQM010000001.1:0-1242 GCF_027530565.1 Microcystis sp. LE19-10.1B
TCAAAAACCTTGCATTATCCTTCTTGTAGTACATCGCTTGGTACAAAAAACAAGGGCAACAAAGCCTAAAACGACCGACTCCTGACGACCGGCTACTGACTCCTACCCCCAGGAAAAACTTTTTCAGCAGACCCTAATTAAGCGACTACTAACTGTTTTAAGGTTAGCGATTAGTTTAATCCATGATTGTAATTAGTTGATATACTAGGCAGTAAGTGTTACAATTTAACTATACATCACATCACGAAACTAACGACAGTGATAACGCTTACCTACCAGTACAAACTAAAGGTAAACAAGAAACAGGAACGAGAGATTGTCCACATTCTTGATGTTTGTAAGAGCGTTTATAATTACGCGCTCTCGGAACGGAAAGATTGGTTAAACTCTCGAAAGTGTCTTGCGGATCGCTGTTCGCTAGTTTCTGAGTACATAATTCCTGCGGATCAACCCTATCCAAATTACTTCGTTCAAGCTAAAAATCTAACGGAAGCTAAAAAAGTTTACCCGATATTAAAGACGGTTAACGCTCAAGTCTTACAGCAAGTTTTAAAAACTGTAGATAAAGCGTTTGACCACATGAAATCGAAAGGCTTCGGCTTTCCTAGATTTAAGAAAAAGATGCGAAGTTTTGTTTTCCCCGCGCTCTCGAAAAATTTTCTAGGTGACGAATACTTAAATTTTCCACAATTGGGAAAAATTCGGATTAGGAAATCTAGGGAGTACCCGTCTGGGTTTGAGCCTAAACAAGCTCGAATTATCCAAAAAGCGTCGGGATTTTACGTTTTGGTTTCTTTCCAATCTACGGAATTAGTTCCCGATATGACAGTAGGGAAGACCTGTTTAGGAATTGACGCGGGAATTGAGAGTTTTGTCGCTACTTCACGGGGAGATTTAATCAAAGCCCCTCGATTTTTGTTGAAAGTACAGAGTAAGCTTAAATTGCTACAAAGACGCTTGAAACATCAAGTCAAAGGCTCGAACAATTGGTTAAAACTCCAAGAGAAGATAGCAAGATTACACGAGAAAGTGTCTAATACTCGTAGAGATTGGCATTTTAAGTTAGCTCATTACCTTTGCGATCTCGCTGATAATATCTTTGTTGAAGATATTAACTTCGTTTCCTGGTCTAGAGGGATCGTTAGAAAACAATCTCTGGATTCAGGTATCGGTAGTTTTATTAACGAGATATTACCGTTTGTCGCTTGGAAACGGGGAAAATATTATCTTAAGGTTGATAAA
>NZ_JAPZQM010000268.1:0-5075 GCF_027530565.1 Microcystis sp. LE19-10.1B
GCACCACCTTTTAGACTTTATGCTCGATGAGGCCATCCCTGTTACTCGCGTTAATTCTTCTTGATTTTGGATGGGGAGCTACAGGGCAAAAGCGTTTTGTATTCTGTATTCCTTGCTACATTCTGAATTTGGAATTGCTGCCCACAGGACCGGTTCCTTGACCGATAGCGAGGGAATGATCGAGGGCGTTAGTAACGTAATCCTTGGCTTTTTTCACCGCTATTTTCAGGTCATCACCCAAAGCGAGGTTAGCCGCGATCGCTGCCGATAGGGTACAACCAGTCCCGTGAGTGTTATTGGTTTCGACGCTTCTGGTCTTAAAAGTTTCCCATTCTTCCCCATCAAAGTAGATATCAACCCCACGCAGCCGCCCTTTCATGCCTCCCCCCTTCACTAATACTGGTGTGGCCGACTTCTGGAAAATAATTTCGGCGGCCGCTTTCATCGTCTCAAAATCATTGATCTCAATGCCACTTAAAAGCTGTGCTTCGTAACGATTAGGGGTAATAATCGAAGCCAGAGGAATTAAACTATCAAAAAGACTATCTATAGCCCGATCATCAATTAATTTGGCTCCTACCCGCGAAACCATAACCGGATCCACCACTAAACTGATTAAACGCCAGCGCTCGATCGCCTCGGCCACTGCTTCGATAATCTCGCTGCTGAACAGCATTCCTGTCTTAACCGCTGACACAGACATATCCCTGACCACGGCATCGATTTGGGCCGTGACCATTTCTGGACTTAGGGACTCGACGCGCTCGACCCCTAGGGTATTTTGGGCGGTAACGCAGGTAAGGGCGCTGGTGCCGTGAACTCGGTGGAAGGCGAAGGTTTTCAAATCAGCTTGAATTCCCGCGCCGCCACCACTATCGGAACCGGCGATGGTGAGGGCAATGGCAGTCATAGGAGGTTAGCGATCAAAAGGACGACGACGTTGCAAGAATTCGGGGATATCTAATCCCGCCGGTTTTGGTGGTTCGGGAGTCGGGGCCGGACTGGGTGCGGGGGCATTGATCACCACCTTGCTACCGGTGGGACGAGAGGGGGAATCGCCGGAAAAACCGGTGGCAATGACGGTAATTCTGACTTCTCCCTGCATTTTCTCGTCAATTACTGCCCCGAAGATGATATTAGCGTTGGGATCAACCACTTCATAGATAATTTCGGCGGCGGCATTGACTTCGTGTAGGGTTAGATCTTGACCGCCGGTGATGTTAAAGACTACGCCTTTCGCACCTTCGATCGAGGATTCCAGTAACGGCGAGGAAATAGCAGCGATCGCTCCTTCCTTAGCCCGAGATTTTCCGGAACCGATGCCGATGCCCATTAGGGCCGAACCCGCATCGGCCATCACTGCCCGCACATCGGCGAAATCCACATTCACCAGACCGGGGATAGTGATAATATCCGAGATCCCCTGTACCCCTTGGCGCAGCACATCATCAGCGACCCGAAAAGCCTCCTGTAGGGGAGTGTCGGCGGGTATCACCTGTAATAACTGGTTATTGGGGATAATAATCAGGGTATCGACCCGACTTTGTAAACCCCCCACCCCCTCATCGGCCTGATTAGTGCGACGACGACCCTCGAAGGTAAAGGGACGAGTCACAACTCCCACGGTCAAACAGCCGATTTCTTTGGCAATTTCGGCCACAATTGGAGCGGCCCCCGTTCCCGTGCCGCCGCCCATGCCGGCGGTAATAAAGACTAGATCGGTTCCTTCCAATGCTTGGGCTATTTCATCCCGAGATTCTTCCGCCGCTTTCTGTCCGATCGCCGGATTGCCCCCCGCCCCTAGGCCGCGGGTTAATTTTGTCCCGATTTGTAACCTCTGGGGGGCGGAGGAGTGGGCCAGGGCTTGGGCGTCGGTGTTAATTGCCCAAAATTCGATTCCAGTCACGCCACTGGCGATCATGCGGTTAACGGCGTTACAGCCCCCACCGCCGACCCCGATCACCTTGATCTTGGCGACATTACTTGGCACGATGCGATTACTACGACTTTCTTCTCGGGGTGTCATCTGTGATTCATGGGGGCGAGTAAATAATACTCCAGCATTATTCTGAGAGTAATGATTATCTTCGCTCATGGCTGAACTGGCATAATCGTTACTGTTCAGATTGGGATAGGTGGGAACGATTTCATTAATCGATGTCATTGGAATTGGAACACTCTTAGTACAAGATTCTGTTATTGGTTTGATGAATCAGAGATGCAATGTTAACACTATCACTAATATTATGTCGGTTCCAGTATCTACATTATCAGTTTCTGGTTCAGAAAATCATAATTTGGGGTTTTTGGCAATACATAAAGGGAATAATTGCGGTTATTTGCTGATCAATTCCAGTTAATCCCTACCAGTTGCCGTTACTTTGGCAACCATAGGGGCTGGCTGCGGTTTTAATTGTACAGTGGGAGCATCGGGATTGCTCAGATCAATGTAGATAATTCGCGCTAGAGGTATCTTGGATGACAATGACCGCGATTGTACGAGAGCGGTTAATTTTTCGGGCAATCTATCTTTATAAAAACCTAAATAGACCTGTCCCAGTTCGGTTTTTAGTACAAGATTACTAGGATTGCGCCAATCGATGGCGGTAACTTTAATTGATAAGTTATCAATTAAGGGATAAATTTTTTGCCACTGTTGTTGATATTGTCGGTCGTAACCAAGCACTTCTAGGCTAGGTAATTGGTTTTTGGGCAGAGTTCGACCATAATAGCTTTGAGGAATTATCGTTCCGGTGGCATCTAAAAAGCCTTGCTGTTGATGGGAACGCCAACGGGCAACAGGTTTTCTTTCTTGAATAGAAACAATCACTTTCGGGGGTAATAATTGCCGCTCGATCTTAACGTCGGCAATAGCGGGAATAGCCGCTAATTTTTCTCGTAATTGATGGGTGGGTAATTCCCAGAGAGACAGAGGATAGCTTAATTTTAGCCAAGCACGAATCGACTCGGGCGACATTAATTCCGTGCCTGCGATTTCCACCTGTCCGGCCTTGGTAATTGTCCAATAGGGTGAAGTCATCCCCCAAGCTAATCCCGTCGCTAAACCACTAACCACCAGAAAGCGACCCAAGGCTTGCCACACCTTCGATCGCCTTTGGTGGCGCAGGTTTTGTCGTTTTTGTTCTAGGGAGAGGGAAGAAAGGATTTGATCACTCATAGGGAAAATCTAGGACAGTTTTGCTGTTATCTTAGGTCGCGAGGTGGGCTGCTGGCAACTCGATCGCTACTCAAATAACCAGTTTGACAAAGAAAGAGATAATAAATGTTATAACAGTAGTAGTCTACAGGCGTTCTTTTGTCTGTCTCCAGTAAACCTAAACGCTCCTTTTTGCCAAGATATTTCGACGGTCAGCCAGAAAGAGCGTTCTGGCAAGAACAGCCTAATTTATCCGAAAATTACCTATGGTTATCAACAAACGCGGACTTGTTCTCGGTGCTACAGCAGTGGTCCTGTCTACCGTCGCCGTCACGGGGGCGGGATTCCGTCTCTCCCAAAGTCAAGCTTTTTTTCAGGAAAGTCCCAAGGAAACCGTTGATGAGGTTTGGCAGATCATCAACCGCACTTATTTAGATGGCACTTTTAATCAATCGGACTGGAACGCCATCCGCAATCAGTATTTAAATCGTTCCTACAAAAATCAAGAGGAAGCATACACCGCTATCCGCGAGATGTTGAAAACTCTCAATGATCCCTATACCCGTTTTATGGATCCCAAAGAGTTTAACAATATGAAGATCGATACATCGGGAGAATTGACCGGGGTAGGGATTCAACTGACCAAAGATGAGAAAACTAAGCAGTTAGTCGTGGTTTCACCCATTGAAGATACTCCCGCTTCTAAAGCTGGTGTGCTGCCCAAAGATGTGATTATCGCTATCGATGGTAAATCTACCGAAGGCATGGAACTGGAGCAAGCGGTGAGCATGATCCGCGGCAAAGTGGGGACAAGCGTTAAGATCACGATTCAACGGGGTGAGGAGAAAAAAGAATTGACTCTTACCCGGGCCAAAATTGAAATTCACCCGGTGCGCGCCCACACGGAAAACACCCCGATCGGTAAAATCGGTTATATCCGTCTTAATCAATTTAGCGCCCAAGCTAGTGGCGATATGAGTCAAGCGATTCGCGAATTGGAAGCCGAAGAGGTGAAAGGTTATATTCTCGATCTGCGTTCTAACCCCGGCGGTTTACTCTACGCCAGTATCGAAATCGCTCGGATGTGGATACCTGATGGTTTAATTGTCTCTACGGTTGATCGCAAAGGAGTGACGGAACGTCAACGGGCTAACAATCAAGCTTTGACTAATAAACCGCTGGTTGTCCTCGTCGATGGTGGTTCCGCCAGTGCCAGTGAAATTCTCTCCGGAGCTTTACAGGATCATGATCGGGCGGTTATTGTCGGTACGAAAACCTTTGGTAAGGGATTAGTGCAATCGGTACGCAGTCTTAGTGACGGTTCGGGATTAGCGGTGACAATTGCCAAGTATCTCACCCCCGACGGACGGGACATCAATAAAGATGGTATTCATCCGGATGTGGAGTCGGAACTGAGCGAGGAAGAGCGCAAAAATCTTCAACAGGAACGGGATCGGGTGGGAACTTTCCAAGATCCTCAATTCAAGAAGGCTTTTGAAATCTTGGAAAAAGAAATCACTGAAGGCAAAAAAACGCCCACCAATACCGCTAAACAATAGGTTGACATTTGCCCGCTCGAATTAAACCCACCCGACGGGCGATCGCTTCTCCCCGCTCGGCAAAAGGACCCCAGTATTGACCATTGACTGGGGTTTTTCCGTTTTCTAGGGCTATAATCTGACAAATTCCCGTATTTTCCTGAACAATGTACCAGTTTTGTGCGCTATTATCCATAGATTTTTCTCCTTATCCCCAAACCCTAGGGTTGATTCATAGTAGGGTTGATTCATGAATCAACCCTACCCCAAACCCCCAAACCCAAAACCCCCAAACCAAAACACCAAAACACCAAAACCACAAAAACAAAAACCAAAACACAAAACACCAACAACCCAACAAAAATATTTTTGGAAAACCC
>NZ_JAPZQM010000066.1:0-2584 GCF_027530565.1 Microcystis sp. LE19-10.1B
AACCCTTATATAGAAAAGCATTTAGCGATTTTTGTCAATTGTTTTTGCTCTAGAGCGAACTAATCAATTAAGTCTCTTGCCAGATAAGGATTTAGTCGATTTATGCCCCCCTATCGAACCATACCAAGTAACGAAGAACCATATTGATCTGCTGAAAACTTGGAGAGTTACCAACTAGGAAGTTATGGTTAATAAGTGGTCAGGCAAAGGAGACAGTATATCCGAACATTATAATAAAAGTTTTCTCTCAAGTTAAGGTCAAACAATTCTAGCTGGGAGTTATCGAAGTGTAATTAAGCTTGACAAACTCAAATTAAGGTGTTAATATATAGGGCGTGATTTGTACAGATGTTAAAAATTTTGTTTTGCGGTAGTCTATGAATTTAACAAATTTACCAATGTCTCTTGATGAGATGCCTTTACCTAGTTATTTGCCGCCAGTTATTTTAACAGTTTTTACTCGTCCCGATCTACTCAAGGAAGTTTTAAAGGGTTTAACCCAACAGATTCTATCTGCGTCGCCTAGAATTTGTGAAGCTATTTATGGCTCACTCTCCCTTTAGTTTGAAAAAAACTCGCCGTCGCCTAGGTTTATAGTTTAGTAGATACTTAATAGAAAATATGAATAGCTCTAGAAAATTTCTGATTTGTAAAGGTTCCTCTGGCATGGGAAACCGAATTCTGTCCGCCTGTGGTGCAATAATCTATAGTGAAATTAGTAATCGCCAGTTAGTTATTGATTGGCGGGATAATACTTATTGTCATGACGATATCAACTCCTTCCCTCTATTTTTTAACTGTCCAAAGACCGTTTCAGTAGAATCTATACCTGATACCAAGTCTGTCTATCCTGAGATATGGATTGATAAGTTAGATCAATCTTTTGGTGGACTAAGAAAAGATTTAAGGATTTCGGATCAATCTATGTCGGTTGAATTATCTAGAACAAATTATGAGAGTGAGATTCTGGTTTTCTGTGCCTATACTCATAAAATCAACCAGATGAGACAACTTTTTCATGGGAAGTTCGATTACTTGGCAAAAATGGATGATCGTACTATTATCAAACAGGTATTAAACTCTCATCTAAGCCTGAAACCTGAAATTGTTCAGTCTATCGAAGATTTCCGATCATCTTACTTTGGAGTGAATACCCTAGGCGTTCATGTCAGATACACAGACATGAAGATTCCTTTAGATAAGCTAATTACTAATACTAAAAAAATCAACAAAAACAATAAATTTAACAGCATTTTCTTGGCTACAGATTCTCAAGAAGTTGTTGAAAAATTTCAAGAGGAGTTCCCAAATATTATCACCACACCAAAATGGTTTCCACCATCGGGAGAAAGAATGCACCAGAACTGGGATCAATGTCCTGATCGCGTTCAAAATGGCATAGAAGCATTAATGGATATGTATTTGTTAGCCAGTTGTAATGATTTGATTTTTTCTTCTCAGTCCTCCTTTGGTTTAGTGGCATCAATCCTAAGTAAAGCCAGTAAACAACATCTCCACGATGTGAATTCTTCTTCATTCATTGAAAAAGTAAAAGCGAAAATTAGAGGTATTGCCAAATAGTTTGTACGAGCAATTAACCCGAACCAACCTTAATGATGTCTATGCCATGGCAAACTTGGGGAGTTACCAACTAATGCTTAATTCTCTCAATCGCCTTTTCTCCCCTTTAGTATCTAGCGTTTTACATACCATAATTATCTCCGGTTGTCAAGGTGCAAATGTATTAACTTCGGCGAATAATTCCCAGAGAAATCAATGGCAAAAAGTGACCGTAATCGAGGGTTTAGAGCATCCTTGGTCGATGGTTTGGCTACCTAACGGGGAAATCCTCATCACAGAGCGCCCCGGTCGTTTAAGAGTAGTTAGAGAGGGTAAATTAGACCCAAAAGCCATCGCTGGAGTTCCCGAAGTTTTTGCCGTCGGACAAGGAGGACTGCTCGATGTGGCAATTCATCCCCAATTTGCCCAAAATCGCTGGATTTATCTAACTTATGCCCACGGAGACCAGGAGGCTAATCGTACCCGCGTCGCTCGTGCGGTTTATCTCAAATGTCGGGGTGAAGACCCTCGCACTTAGCGACGGGATGAAACCCCGACCAATATAAAACAGCGAAGCACGACTAAAATCTTGACAATCTATGCTGTACAGGTTAATATAAAATAAGTTGTTTGAGGTCGATAAACAATGATTGTCTTAGAAATGAAAGCCGTGGTCAAACCAAGTCAGTGTTCTGCCATTGATGAAGCTATTCGTACAGTACAATTCATCAGAAACAAAGCATTAAGGCTTTGGATAGATGCCAAGAGGGAAGACAAAATCGATAAATATTCTCTCAATAAATATTGTGCAGTTCTCGCCAAACAGTTCAAGTTTGTCGATACTCTAAATTCTATGGCTAGACAAGCATCGGCCGAACGGGCCTGGTCAGCTATTGCCCGTTTCTATGACAATTGTAAGAAAAAAATAAAAGGTAAAAAAGGCTATCCCAAGTTTCAGAAAAATAATCGTTCTGTGGAATATAAAAACTGTGGGTGGAAACTATCAGAGGATAGAAAGAAAATA
>NZ_JAPZQM010000424.1:0-9257 GCF_027530565.1 Microcystis sp. LE19-10.1B
AACCCTTATAGAGAAAGGCACTTAGCGATTTTTGTCAATTGTTTTTGCTCTAGAGCCAACTAATCAATTAAGTCTCTTACCAGATAAGGATTTAGTCGATTTATGCCCCCCTATCGAACCATACCAAGTAACGAAGAACCATTTCTTCTTAATCAACGCTTTTAAACCCTCATAAGCATCCTTAACCGCTGTTCCTGCCGTATCCTTAGCAGCAGCAACCGCACCAGCAGCCAACGCAGCGAGAATTAGAGAAATTGGTTCCATTGCCTGAGACTCCAAATTAGATATTGCTGACTCAATTTTAGATCAAAGCAAAGTATCTGACGCGATTATGGCGCAGGTATTGGGCGCGGATGGCTTGCTCGTCAGGGTTGTTGGCTACCACTGCAAGCTGGACGTAGGGTAGCGACAGAAGGTGTAAATCCCACCGTCATCGATGCCCTGCTTGTTCGGTAAAAATCGTTCGCACTGAGGAATGATTTCGACGGGATAGCCGAAAATCTGGACAAAACTGGGAGTAGCAGTCCTCTAGATGCGCCCAATCAAGCGCACACTCAGTATGAGTAATACTAAACCAGGTTATTAAAAACTGATTATTTATTCTCCCTTTTGCCTCTTGCCTCTTGCATGAGTGCCTGTCCTGATATGTAAGCCTATACTCAACGGATTTAGTATAAAACCTATCAGACAAAGGACAAGATAGCGATATAACCTGCTTGAGCATCTTCTCCTGTTGACTGGCTACAGACCTTCGAACAGCAAAAAACTTGAACAACAAAAACTAGAACAGCAAGGGATGGAGGCAACCCCATCCCCAAACTAGACAATTATGCTATTCTTTTTTATACATCACCTCCACCACGGTATGGACGTTACCTCTGGGATGAAAATCCCCCTTAACTTTCATCTGCAAGGGTTCGCAAGCGGCCACCAAATCATCTAAAATTTGGTTAATTGCTTCTTCGTGGGAAATATAACGATCGCGATAACTATTAATATAAAGTTTAATCGCCTTTAATTCCATCACCTTTTGATCGGGAACGTAGCTAAGATAAATAGTGGCAAAATCGGGATAACCGGAAAAGGGACACTTACAGGTATATTCCGGCAGAGTGATCTGAATAT
This sequence comes from Microcystis sp. LE19-10.1B, assembly GCF_027530565.1. NCBI lineage: Bacteria > Bacillati > Cyanobacteriota > Cyanophyceae > Chroococcales > Microcystaceae > Microcystis > Microcystis sp. LE19-10.1B. The sequence goes on from NZ_JAPZQM010000424.1 coordinate 1,126, forward strand.
CGTAATTTCTGCCAGGGCGTGGATTGGGGAAAGTAATTAATGTTCCTTCGGCAATTTCTCTTTCCCCGTACTTAACTTCAATTTTTTCGGAAGACTGAACCATGTTTTTTCCTAACTAGACAATGTTTCCTATCATAGCTGGAATATTCTCTCAAGAGGCGTTACCGAATCAAGAGATGAATAGTAACTCCTGCATCCTATTGACAAATTAGCTTAGTCCCGGGTTGAAAGAATGCCGAGAAGACAATGCAGACTTAAAATCAGCCAAGTCGAATTTTCAGGTAAAAAATGCTCTATGATTAACTCTAAAGATACTGTAAAACTGGTTTCATGCTCTCCGAGATTAAAAACATAGCCGAGAGTCTCGCACCCCGATTAGTGGAGATTCGCCGCCACATTCACGCGAATCCAGAGTTAAGTGGGCAAGAATATCAAACGGCCGCCTATATTGCCGGGGTTTTGTCTTCCTGTGGTCTATCGGTGCAGGAAGCGGTGGGAAAAACGGGAGTTAAGGGAGAATTGGCGGGAAAAGGCAGTGATCGAAGGATTTTAGCCATCCGCGCCGATATGGATGCCCTACCGATCCAAGAAAGAACCGATTTAGACTTTGCTTCCCGCAAACCGGGGATTATGCACGCCTGCGGTCACGATGTTCATGCTACCGTCGGTTTAGGGGTGGCGATGGTGCTTTCCCGTCTCTCGGAACCTTTGGGGGGAAAAATACGCTTTCTCTTTCAACCAGCAGAGGAAATCGCCCAGGGGGCCAATTGGATGATCCGGGAGGGGGTGATGCGGGATGTCAGCGCCGTTTTGGGGCTGCACGTTTTCCCCTCGATTCCGGCCCGATCGATCGGAGTTCGTTACGGGGCCTTAACTGCAGCTGCCGACGATCTGGAGATTTTTATTCAAGGGGAATCCGGCCACGGGGCCCGGCCCCACGAGGCGATCGATGCTATCTGGATCGCCTCGCAAGTAATCACCACTTTACAACAGGCAATTAGTCGGACTCAAAACCCTTTGCGTCCCATTGTCCTCACCATCGGGCAGATTAGCGGTGGTCGCGCCCCCAACGTCATCGCTGATCAGGTACGCATGGCGGGAACCGTGCGATCGCTGCACCCAGAAACCCACGCCCATCTCCCGGAATGGATCGAGAGTTTGGTCACGAATGTCTGTAGCACCTATAACGCTAAATGTCAAGTAAAATATCGTCGGGGTGTGCCATCGGTGCAAAATGACCAATTTTTAACCCGTTTGGTGGAAGAAGCTGGTTTAGAAGCTTGGGGACGGGATCGGGTTTTAATTCTCTCGGAACCCTCCATGGGGGCCGAGGATTTTTCCCTTTATTTGCAACAGGCCCCGGGGACAATGTTCCGTCTGGGAGTGGGTTCTACTAACCTCCTCAATCCCCCCCTTCACCATCCGGAATTTTTAGTGGATGAGTCGGCAATTCTGACGGGAGTGATTACTTTAGCCTACGCGGCCTATAAATATTGGCAACGGCAAGATTAAACCGGTTTTTCAAGATAATTTTATGGAAATTTGGGAAGATTTAGCTATTATAGCTTGGACGGAATTGCTGCTGGATAATTATGAACGATTAATCGGGCGATCGCTTTTACCCCGGATCGGTACTGGCAAAGAACAGAGTAAAATGCTCTTTTATGCCCCTTTTGTCCTAGTTTCCCACGGTACACAAACTAATCCGATCTTCAATTATGGTAATCGCGGTGCCCTCGATCTCTGGGGTTTAACTTGGCCAGAATTATTAACAACTCCTTCGCGAGCGACGGTAGAGGGGGAGGAACCCGCCCAAGAACGCCAAAAAATGCTAGATTTAGTCAAAAAACAGGGCTATATCAACGATTATCACGGGGTAAGGATCACGAAAAACGGTCAACTATTTCGCATCGAAAAAGCGATCGTTTGGAATATCATCGATCGTGATGGCATTTACTGCGGACAGGCTGCCACCTTTGCCGATTGGATTTTTCTCTGATTTAAGCTGTACTGCCTTGAAACTCCGTCCCCACTTCCCCACTCCCCCACTCCCCCATCACCCCACTTCCCCACTTCCCCACTGTATCGCCCCAATATGACCAACTCAGACCGAATTATTGTTCCTCTCGATGTGCCGGATTTAGAATCAGCGATCGCACTGCTCGATCTGCTGCCAGAAGTCAATTTTTGGAAAGTGGGACTAGAATTATTTGTCAGTAGCGGTGCAGAAATTCTAGGGATTCTGCAAGAAAGACAAAAAAAGAGCTTTCTCGATCTCAAATTCCATGATATTCCCAATACGGTCGCCGGGGCCTGTCGTTCAGCTAGTCGCTATCAAGTGGATTTACTCACCCTGCACGCTACGGCCGGACGGCAAGCACTGACGGCGGCTAAGGGGGCAATCTCTGACCTGCTATCGCCGCCAAAACTTCTCGCTATCACCGTTTTAACCAGCCTTAACGCCAGGGAATTAGCCCTCGACCTCAAAATTCCCCTAGAACTATCGGAATATGCCTTAAATCTGGCATTATTGGCCAAGGAATCAGGAATTGATGGGGCGGTTTGTTCTCCCCAAGAAGTGGCGCAATTGCGGCGCGTCTGTGGAGAGGATTTTCTCTTAGTTTGCCCCGGAGTTCGTCCCTCCTGGTCAAGCAAAGGGGATCAAAGTCGGGTGATGACTCCGGCCCAAGCGCTTAAAGCTGGGGCTGATTATCTAGTAATTGGACGACCGATCACTGGTGCCGAGGAGCCAAAGGTAGCATGGGCAAAAATTTGTCAAGAATTAGCCGACATTTAGCTGTATTGCTGGTTATGTTCGGGATTAACTTGCCAGCAGTTAGTCGTCCTCTTTCTAGCTGTCCGGAGGATTTAAATCTTTTAGTCGATCGCCTCTTGTCAGATTTACCCAGTTATGCTAATCGAGTTATTAGCCGCTCCCAAATCGACCAAAAATTATCTACACCGGTTTTTGTGATTATTGCCGGTCGTCCTGAATTTGCACCCCTACCTTTAACTGCCAGTCAATATTCTGGTCAAATTGCCGATGACACTCAACAGGTTTTTTTTACGACTTTAGAGCGTCAGTATAGCAAAAATCGCTCTGTCAGCCTCCAGAATTATCACTGGTTATTTTTAACTAAAACTGGGGAAGGATGGCGATTAGTGACGGTTTACAGTCAATTAGCTGCCCTTGAACCCGCTCAAGTCCCCTTACCTCCCCTAGAAACCAGTCAAGGCACCATCGGCCAAGCGGTGCGTCTCTGGCTGCGGGACTGCGAAGCGGCTGCATTGCGCTAAATTCGCTCGGCCAACACGAAGCGATCGAAACCTGCTAGGTCGTTAATAATCTGAATTTGTCGATAATTGCCCTGATTTTCCAGCATTTGCGCTACTTTTTCCCCTTGACCGGCTCTCATTTCCACTAGCCAAAGGCCTCCCGATCGCAGATAATCGGGAGCAGTGGCCACTAGATAGCGCAGCGCGGTCAATCCGTCTTCACCTCCATCGAGGGCCAAACGGGGTTCATGTTCCCGCACTTCAATTTGTAAGTCAAGGATTTCTGCACTGGGAATATAGGGAGGATTGGACAGCATACCGCTAATCTGTCCTTGCCACTTCTCTAGGGGGGTCCACCAAGAACCCTGTTTTAAGATAATTCTGTCGGCAAAACCCGTCTTGATGATATTTTCTTTGGCGATCGCTAAAGCCGTTTGACTGTAATCAATAGCATATATTTCTGCTTTTGTCAAGATACTGGCTAAACCAATAGCGATCGCGCCGCTACCGGTTCCCAGATCTACCCAGATTCCCCCGTCGTCTCCTCTGACGGTTTCTCCAACAATATCGATTAATAACTCGGTTTCGGGACGAGGAATTAAGACTTCTGGGGAGACTTTGAGGGTAAAATTACGCCAGACCACCGATTCGAGCAAATACTGTAAAGGAACCCTTGATTGCAGGCGTTTTTGCCAGCGTTTAGTAATTTCCGACCAAGAATAACTCAAGGGGATTTTTTCTCGTTCGCGAAAGGATTGTAAGCGCAGGGAAAGAGTATCTAAATCTGTCACTGCTTGCAGAAAGATATCCACTTCTTTCGGAGATAGTTGCGCTTGCTCTAAATCGGCGATCGCCTGTTGTCGCCATTGACTTAATTCTTGACCGGAAATACTCGCAGACACAAGGCTTAACGATTGGGGGCGGGGGGATTATTGGTATTATTATTAGGGCGTGGCTGATTTGCCGGGGGTTGGTTGGGAGCCTTTTGGTTGCTATTTGCCCGAATAAAATCAATCGTTTCTTGGCTAGGATAGAGGAGAATTTTAGTTAAAGCTTCATCGTTACTTTGTTGTAGGGTAGCGATGACACTTTCTAAGGGAATAACATCAATTTTCACCGTGGTCGCTTCTGCGGGATTAGCTTTTTTATATTGTTCTACCATTTGCAAAGCGGCGGCCTTTTCAAAGAAGAAAGGAATAAAATCCTGATTATTGCGATTGATCACCAGAAAACTACTCTCTTTTCCCGCTTTCGGCACAAATAAAGGTACACCACCTTGATATTGTTGACCTCTTTCACTGAGCAATTTTTTCGCTGATTCTACTTCCGACTCTTTGGGAACAAAATCGATAATTAAACGATTTTGATCGGTTTGACTGGTTTGCATTTTATAGACCTGTGCCAAAGAAACAGCCTGAACTTTAACTTTGCTGGCAACTTCAGGATTCTCTTTTTTCAGTCTTTCAAAAAAGTTTTGTGCGTCCTGTTGACTGATAAAAACTCCCGTGAATTTCTGTTCTTTTTCTCCCACGGCAATTAGGGGAACTCCTTGATCGTCGGCAATAGCGAAGACAGGTACAGACTGCAAGGTTCTGACGATTTGTTCTTCCGGTAAAGCGAGTGCTTTAGAATAGCTGCCCAGCAGCGAAGTCAACATTGTCGTTCCCACTAAACCAAGAGTTGCTGTCCAACGAATGAGAGATTTCATCAAAATAATTACCTCGTTATTACTATTAACCAATATTTGCCGTTAATCTGAACTATATAGTCTATTTGACTCCTCCGATCAGGAGTTTTTTGATGAATAACCAGCCCCGAAAGTTCCCTTTATTGGCTTGCTTCTGAACCATCATAGCTAAAAAGCTCCATATTTGGTGAGATGTGGTCGCAGCGGCGGCCAGGAAATAGGGGCAATTTATGGGCTGATCTGGGGAATAATAGGGATTAATTGGATTTTTTAAGCTACATTTTCAAAAAAATCGCTTTAGCTACGGTTTAAGCTTGCTTTTGCTTTCATAAGCACCAACTTGAGATCAAAAGGCATCCTCTTGTCTGAATCAGTTAGTCAACTGGCTACCCCTTGATCTTGGCACTGCTAATGACTTTCCGAGAAATCGCGCGGATGGGCGATCGCTAACCGCAGCCATTGATAGGAAACTAGATTTAAAATCAGTCCGATGATCAATAAAATTGCCATGAGAGCGATTTGATACCAGGCGATCGGTCTGACCAGAAGATCGGCGATCAGATGGGCTAAATTCAAGACAGAATAGAGAATTGTCAGCCAGAAATGGGTCTTTCTCAAGGAGCGACTTTCGCTAAAATTGACCCCGATAATCGCTAACATTGGCAGCAAAAAAAAGAGCAACATTCCCCAGAAAATCGGATCGAGATTGCTGGTTTGATGACTCTCGACGATCGATTGACCATGGAAAAGCGGCATTAAACCCAGTTGGGTGTGAAATAGAGTTCCCAAGAGGAATGTTGTCCAGAGAGCGGCAATTTTTTCGGGATATTTCGCTGTTTTCACGGTAATTATCCTCTTAATCGGTTAGTATAAAAGGTCGGGCTAGGTGAGAAAGTATTCTTAAATTTTTCCTAGTCACTTATCTATACATTCTAAAAAAAGTTTCTGTATTTAAAATTACTTTTTACAAAAAAACACAAAATAGTTTTTACTGCTGATCAGCCGTGGAGAAAGGCCGCTGCTATAGTGGTAAATTTAGCTAATTCTCAATCTAAAAATGTTTATGACCACAACCACTTGCGAGAGTAACTCGATCTATCCCGTGCGTTGGCAAGATAACAAAGTTTGGCTGATCGATCAAACCCGTTTACCCATGGAGTATGGGGAAGTTGAGATCACCAGCAGTGAAGCCATGGCCCGGGCGATCGAAACGATGATTGTCCGCGGCGCTCCGGCCATCGGGGTGGCGGCTGCATACGGTATGGTTTTAGGAGCGCAGGAAATTACCACCGACCAGAAAGAGCAATTTCTGGCTGATTTAACTAGAATAGCCGATCGATTAGCCCAAACCCGGCCGACGGCGGTGAATTTATTCTGGGCGATCGAGCGAATGTTAAAAGTGGCCAGGGAAAGTGGCCCAGAAGTGGCAGTAATTACCAAAAATCTCCTTGAAACTGCCCAAAATATCCAAAAAGAAGACGTGGAAACCTGTCGGGCGATCGGTCACCATGGTTTATTGGCGCTGCCGGAGCAACCGGAAAAACTGACAATTTTAACCCACTGTAATACTGGTTCCCTAGCCACGGCCGGTTATGGTACTGCTTTAGGGGTAATTCGTTCCGCTTGGACAGCAGGGAGATTAATACAAGTGTATGCAGACGAAACCCGGCCGCGGCTGCAAGGGGCAAAATTAACCGCCTGGGAATGTCTGCGGGAGGGAATTCCCGTCACCGTGATCACCGATAGCATGGCGGCCCACTGTATGCAGCAAAAACTGATCGATGCGGTGATCGTTGGGGCCGATCGCATTGCGGCCAATGGGGACACGGCTAACAAAATCGGCACCTATTCCCTTGCGGTGGTGGCAAAAGCTCATAATCTGCCTTTTTATGTGGCCGCGCCGCTATCGACGGTGGATTTTTCCCTTAAGGATGGTACGGGGATACCGATCGAACAGCGCGATCGTGCCGAAATTTATCAGGTGGGGACAACTACCCTTTGCCCTAGAGATGTTAACTTTTATAACCCCGCTTTCGATGTTACTCCCGCCGCTTTAATCACCGCTATCATCACGGAAAAAGGAGCGGTAACACCGGCTGAATTAATTTTTTTACCTAAAATGTCGGATGAATGCCCGCGCTAGATTTTTCGACAAGATACTCACCTTTGCGGGGGATGAAATCCGACCAGAATATCAACCGCAGAGCATCGGTTTAATTCCACCATCTGTGGGTAAACTGTGTTATAATTAACTTAGCCAAGGGTCGAGGATTGTTAGATGCTAGTCGTAGAAGCAAAGCTAAAAAACGGAACACCAGAGCAATATCACCGGCTTGATGAAGCTATCAAAACTTCTCAGTTTGTGCGTAATTCTTGTGTTCGTTATTGGCGGTCCAATCAAGGGACAACCCGCAATGATCTCCAAAAACTTTGCGCGGTACTAGCTAACAATAAAGAGACACCATGGGTTAATAAATTAAACTCTCAAGCTCGTCAATCGGCTGCTGATAGAGCCTGGCAATCAATTACTAGGTTTTACCATAATTGTCATGCTAAGATACCGGGAAAAAAGGGGTTTCCTCGGTTCAAAAAACATAACCGTTCGGTTGAGTATAAACTAACGGGCTACAAACTATCAGATGATCGACGTAAAATCAAGTTCACTGATGGCTTTAAAGCAGGAGAATTTGATTTATGGTGTAGTCAAAAGACCTTAGTTTATTATTCAGAGCAACAGATTAGACGGGTAAGAGTTGTTAGACGTGCTGACGGTTATTATTGCCAGTTTCTGATTGACGTAGAACGGCAAGAATACCATAAACCGACGGGACAAATAACAGGAATTGACTTAGGGTTAAAAGAGTTTTATACTGACGCTCAAGGCAATACTGTAGAGAATCCACGTTATTTAAGAAAGTCAGAAAAACGACTGAAAAAAGCACAAAGGAGATTATCAAAACAATTTCGCAAAGGAAAGAAACAGTCTAACAACTATCACAAGCAACGGATAAAAGTAGCCAAGCTTCACCTTAAAGTATCAAGACAACGTAAAGACAAAGCAATTAAAGACGCTTTGGCGTTAGTCCAGTCTAATGATCTGGTAGTCTATGAGGCTTTAAAGGTAAGAAACTTAGTCAAAAACCGTAAGCTGGCCAAGTCGATTTCTGAT
>NZ_JAPZQM010000522.1:0-5472 GCF_027530565.1 Microcystis sp. LE19-10.1B
GATATGGGAGTGATCAGGGGGAAATTCAGCTACTTTTTCCCTGAAAATTAGGTAATTGACCCCCTCAAAATCGGTAAAACCCCACACCCCACACCCTACACCCTACACCCTGCTTCTAGGAAAAACTTTTTCAGCAGACCCCAATTAGATTCCTCGCCACAGTGCGATCGCACCGTCTCGATCTCCAGTGACTAACCAACGACCATCTCGACTGGCAACCATTCTTAAGATGACGTTTCCCTTGAGAGTATTCAAGTGCCGACGGGTATTAACATCCCAAAATTTGACAGTTCCATCCCCGGAAGTGCTGGCCAAAACTTTACCCCCATCCAGCAGGGCCATATCGGTAACAGCGTCGTTATGGGCGAGAATAGTGGTGGTGCCGATGCCGCTTTTCACTTGCCAACTGCGGATCGAACCGTCTTGACTAGCAGTACCGGCGGTATTACCATCTTTGGAAAAAAGCACCCGATAAACGGGGAATAAATTACCCGCATAGGCACGAATAAAGCGACCGGTACTCACTTTCCACAGTTTAACGAAGCCATCGTAATCGGCGCTAACAATTCCTTTACCATCGGGACTAAATGCGATCGCCTGAATCGGATGATTATGGCCGCGCAGGGTTTTTAACAGTGTACCCGTCTGAAAATCCCAGAGTTTAACTGTACGATCCCAGCTACCCGTGGCCAAAATTTCGCCATCGGGAGAAATAGCGGCATCGGTAACGAGAAAAGCATGGCCAGGATAGGTCATTTCTAATTTTCCCGTGCGCGTATTCCAGCGTTGCACTTTTCCCCCGGCATCGGCAGTTACGAAAGTCTCACCATCGGGACTAAATTGGATAGCGTTAACGGTATCACCTAGTTGCCAAGTCCTGAGAGGTTTTTGGGTTTTTAGGTCCCATTCCCTAACAGTGCCGTCAAAACTACCACTCAGCAGCAGGGAGTTATCGGGACTAATAGCCAAAGCATAGATGGGATCCTGATCGGCTTTTAAAATAGTAACCCGTTCGACGGTCTGCCAAGGAACGATTTCTGCTAGGGGAGGTGCTTGCGGAGTGATGGTTTTGCCTTTTTCCTGATTGACTGCACAACCACCGGATAGGAACAGCAGTAATAATAACGATAACGTCGGTTGATAAAGGGTTATTTTCATAGAATTTTGCCGTTGTCAAAATCAACTTAAACTACTTTAAACTTGAATGGGTAAAATTTGAATAGAATAACGACAACTAGGAACAAGATAAATGACAAATTCTTGATTGGTTGTGTTGGCTTCTTCTAGAACATTCTGTAAATTTTCACCGTGAGCAATCACTCCTTTTTCGTTATAAGCAATGTATTGATTTTTATACAAATCAATCACGTTGTCACGATTTTTGTTTAACCAACGTAACATTTCTTGGGCTTGTTCTTGAGAGATTGAGTTGGTCATAATCTTTCTAGGGAGAGACGTTTTTGATGAGAAGGAAAGCATCACTAATCAGTTTATTTTTGTCAATTATAGCTTCTAGTTTCTCCGATTGATAACGACCTGATTCGACTTCTAAAGAAGCGGCATCCAAAGCATTAAGATAAGCATCGTTTAAAGTGTCTGTTAATTCCTCATCACTTAAATAATATCCTGCCGCTTTTCGGCGTTTATTGTGGCGTTGAATTTCTCTAACACTATTGCGAATGGAGACATCCCAAGAACGAGTGGTTCGGTTTTCTGCCTGTTGTTTAATTAAATGAAGTAATAAGATAACAGCATAACCACGAATGGTGCTAATAATCCCATTTTTGCTCATATCTTCAAGGTCTTCTACAATCGCCAGTGAACCTTTAATATCACCTTTTAAGAGTAAAGCCTTTAATTCTAAAAGTTCTTCCATAATCCAATTTCTTCCCCAAATACCCCTTAATTATATCTTGCCACAAGTCTCTCTATCCCAAAGCTCATTTAAGTCCATCTTGAGGAAAAAATTAATCATTTTTTCATTTATTTTAAGCTTTTCTGTGCTATGGTGTGGTTGTTTATCTAAAAATGGAGTTTTTAATTATGACTCAAAAATTAGCAAAACTGATTGATTTGCGGGGGGGGGGTAAGCATAGCTTATTAAAACTCTCAATTGCTTCCTCTGTCTTGGCGGTGAGTGCTTTGATAGTCACCCCTGTACAAGCAGCAAATTTGATTCAAAATGGCAGTTTTGAGACGGCTACCGTCAACCCTAACCCTGGTGATTTTATAAGACTTGATGCTGGTTCCACAGCAATTACAGGATGGACGGTCAGCCAAGGAACAATTGATTATATAGGAACTTATTGGCAAGCTTCTGAGGGTAGTAGAAATCTGGATCTATCTGGAGCGAATGCCGGTGGAATTCAGCAAACCTTTAACACAACTGTCGGTGAGACTTATCGGGTGACTTTTGATCTGGCGGGTAATACAGACTACAGTCCTACTATTAAAGAGATGAGAGTGAGTGCAGGAGGAAATTCTGCTGACTTTTCTTTCGACATAACAGGAAAAAGCCGTTCAAACATGGGATGGGTATCAAAATCTTGGGGTTTTACTGCCACTGGAACAACAACTACCCTTAGTTTTCTAAATTTAGTCGATACACCTTATGGTCCTGCGTTGGATAATGTCTCAGTGATAGCTCTTTCCCCTCCTCCTACTTCTATTCCCGAACCTTCATCAATGCTAGGATTATTGAGTTTAGGAGTATTAGGAATTGGTTCTGCTTTAAAACGTCAATCTTAATCTCTTTTTATCTTTTTAACCCATCTAAACTAGGTGGGTTAAATTTAATATTCAGATAGGCTTAAAATCGGTGAATAATTTTGAATTTTGCGGCACATTTTTAATAATATGCTAGGATAGTATTGATGTTTTAGGAGGTAACAACCTATGCAGTTAGAAGATTATTTTGAATTTGTAGCAGTAGATAATATTCAATTAAAAGGACATCGTATTGGCATTGAGGACGTACTGAAATACTATCGACAAGGTTATAGTCCTCAAGAAATTCTCCAAGAATTACCAACTCTAAATTTAGAAAAAATTTATGCCACTTTGACATATTATTATCACAATCAAGCACAAATCGATCTCTATCTTGTCAAGCTAGAAAGACAACGGGAACAACATTATCAACAGTGGCTAGAAACATCATCTCCTTTAATTGATCGTTTAAGAAAAGCAAAAATTAAAAAGGAGCAGGAGTATTTACAAAAAGCATGAAAATTCGGTTTTTGCTGGATGAAAATTTATCTCCTAAGCTAAAAATAGCGGTTCAACGTATCAATTCTACTATAGATATTTTGCGAGTTGGTGATGCGGATGCACCTCTTTTAGGGACACTTGATCCTAATTTATTGCAATATTTAGAATTATCCCAGAGACTGTTAATCACTGACAATAGAAGTACCATGCCCAATCATTTAAAAGATCATTGGAACACGGGAGGTCACACTTGGGGAATTATTTGGTTACGCCCTAGCGGTACAATTAGTCAATGGGCTGAATCAATGATTTTAATCTGGGAATTAACAGAAGCTGAAGAATGGATTGATCGCTTAGATTGGATTCCTTTATGAGGAACTAAGGTGATTTTTCAAACACATTTAATCATTTATTTCGGGGCTTTTTCTGGGTTTCTTAGCGTCTTTTTCTGGGGTATTAGCGGCGGGATTTGGGGCTATTGTCGCAATTTGGGCGGCCATTCTTGTCATTGCTTGACCTTGGGCGAATTCCTGCTGTAGTTGTTCGCTAGAAGAAACCAAACGACTTAAACCCTGAATTAAGCGGATAATTTCCTGTCGCAGTTGCGGATTACCGGTAATTTCATCCACATCCGAGGTGATTTTCTGAAGATTGGCAAAAGCAGCGCGAGAGGAGTCGAGGAGTTGCTGTAGGGTGACAACAGTGGCAGGATCGGAGAGATAAGCGGTAAAATTTCCCAAATTTTCACTTAATTTAACAGCATTTGCCGAAATAGTGTTTAAATTCTCGATAATTTGGCTTTTCTGCACTTCCGTCAGGATCGGATCCAAAGCAGCGAGGGTAGTTTGTAGGCGATCGCTAGTAGTTTTGATACTATCGAGAGTGGCAATTAAACGATTTTGATTAGCTGCCAAAAAAACCCGCAGTTCTTCGGTGGTTTGGCCCACCAAAAGCAGCGTTTTTCGGGCCTCCACTAGGGTAGCGTCTAAATTTCTCAGGCCGCCACTTCCCTGTAAACTTTTCAGTAAAGTAGTCGCTTCCTGACTCAATCCCCCGACACCGGAAAGATCACTAGAAAGACGATCGAGGGAACCGGATACTTGGGGTAAGGATTCTAGGGATCTCATCCCCGAATTAAGTTTACCTAGAGTACCGCTGCGACGTACCTCACTTAAAGCGGTGGTTGCCTCACCACTAAAGCGATCGAGTCCCCCCAAGGCATTGGCAGCGCGTTGGGTAAAAGAACGAAATCCAGCCACCATATCGGGATCGCTAACTAGATTAGAAATTCTCAGTAAAGATCTGATCAAGGTATTGACATTTAGCGCCGATTGCCCTTGTAAACGGGAACCGTTACAGATAATCACTTCCCCATTACAGTTAGGACTCAAAGGGGGTTCTTTAACACCACCGACGGGTAAAGCTTGCAGGGGAGTAATATCGATCGTGGTTTCACCCACTAAACCGGATTGAATGGCTTCGATGAGGGAATTACTGGGAATTAGGCGATCTGCTGGCGAAATCTCCACTTCTACGGCGACTCCCTCCGGTTCTGGGGTAATTGCCGTCACTTGCCCGATTCTCACTCCCCGATAACCGACGCGGGTTCCCACCATCATGCCACCCACATTAGGAAAAAGGAAGCTGGCGCGATAACTGCGTCCCCCGAAGCTAAAATTACTTAACCAAGCGACAAACCAGATTAATATTCCCCCCGATGTCAGTAACATTAAACCGATACCACTTTGCCGCAGAGTTGGGGAAATCCCCCGTTGTGAACCGCCAGCTTCCATAAATAATTACTCCTCATCTCTACACAGTATCTTACAGGAGAAATCGGAGGATTTCAGTTATCAGTTTCTGAAGGCAAGAGTCAAGGAGTCAGTATTCAGGAGTCAGTATTCAGTATTCAGGAGTCAGGAGTCGGGAGATAGGATTCAGGAGTCAGTATTCAGGAGTTGGGAGTGAGGATTCAGTATTCAGGATTCAGGATTCAGGAGTCAGGAGTCAGGAGATTATTTTTATTTATTCTCCCCACTTCCCCCCGCAACGCGCACGCAGTGACCACCCCACACCCCACACCCCACATCCCCCTCACCCCCCCTCCCCAACAACCCACAAACCCACACCCCCCCCCCCCCCCCCCCCCCCCCCCCCACCCCCCCACCCCCCACCCCCCCCCCCACCCCCCACACCACCCCCACCCCCCCCCCACCCACCCACACGCACCCCCCCCGCCGCCCGCCCACCGGCAGACGCGCA
>NZ_JAPZQM010000771.1:0-1334 GCF_027530565.1 Microcystis sp. LE19-10.1B
TTCAAAAACCTTGCATTATCCTTCTTGTAGTACATCGCTTGGTACAAAAAACAAGGGCAACAAAGCCTAAAACGACCGGCTCCTGACGACCGGCTACTGACTCCTACCCCCAGGAAAAACTTTTTCAGCAGACCCTAACTATTGTTACCTCAGTTTTTGTTTAAGTCTCAATAGTCGCTATTTGAGCAAGGATTACGCAATTAAAAATAGCTGACTTCGTTGTTCAGTTCGCCAAGATTATTGATGCTCGCTACAGTTAAGAATTAAGAAGTAATCGGGTTATGGCAAATCATCGGAGCGGACAAATATGATATTTTAGATTTAAGTTGAGAGTGGCGATTGCCTCTTGATTAAGTCGTTAGGTCGCTTTAACTCTTAGTAGTGATAGTGTCCGTCAAGTTATTTTTTAGTGTGATCGATACTGATTGATTCATTAGGAGGTTTAGCTTGTCGAATGCTATCTCGTTCCGTTGATTTGGGAAGACTCAAGTTATAGGGATATCTGCTTCGGAGGTTGAATTATGCCAGGGATGCGAAGGGCGGATCGCCGAGATTCTAATAGTGATAATGAGCGCAACAATCCTCGCTCTCGGCAGCCAGAGCCACCCTCTTATCTTGAACTGAAACAGCAGCGAGATAATGCTAGAGGTGATAAGTTTTTGTTGCAGCAGGAAAAAGCTCAATTGCAGCAACAGCTTCAGACTTCACAGCTTGCAGTTGATGAATGGGAGCAGCGTGCAACGCAGAATAATCAACTCTATCTTAGTGAGCAGCAAAGATATCAGCAAACTCTTTGTCTTTATAACGAAGAGAAGGCAAAAACTGTTGAATTAATAGCCAAATATCAAGAAGCAGATGCCCAGCGGACGCAATATCTGACTCTGTATAATGAAGCCCAAGAGCTGCTTAAACGAGAAAGACGCTCAAAGGCTGGCATCAAGGGTTGGGAAACTCGCCGTAAAATTGAAAATGAGCGTCTAAAGCAGGAAATTGCTGAAATGGTTGTTCTACTGCGTGAATCGTTGGCAAGCAAGGATGAGGCGGTGAATAACCTTTATGCTTTAGCAGAGCGTATGGATAGGATTCAACAATTAGTTGATTCGGTAGAAGTGGAATCTACTGGTAATCCAGTGGGTTTGCTGCAAAAGCTCAAACGCATTTGGCTTGCCATTAAAGATATCCTTTCTGAATAACTGGACTTCCCCCATACATAAATACTAAAAAATTAACAAAACCCTTACTGCAGGTCGCTTCTAAGAAAAAATTGAAAAGAGACTACTGGGTACATTTTTCACTTGAAAATGGCTGTACCGCTGACTGTATCTGGAGTAGAG
>NZ_JAPZQM010000237.1:0-2025 GCF_027530565.1 Microcystis sp. LE19-10.1B
TGAGGTGGTCAACTACCTAATTTTCAGGGAAAAAGTACCTGAATTTTCCCCCGATCCCCGCAATGGCTGGCACTTTTTGAGGGGAAAAAAGTCCAAAAGTCTTATCCAACAAGGTTTTTAGATTTATTCAGCAGACCCTATATAAATTTTGCTCTAGGAATATCAACCACTTTACTTTTTGACAAGGAGAGAAAATCTATCATGGCAAAGAATAAAATTGTTGTCTTAAGTGACGTACATATTGGCACGAATGTCCCTACTAATTGGTATCAAAAAAGTTTTCATGAACCGTATTAGTCAGCGATTCTAGATTATGTGATTGATAACGCTGACTCTATTCAGGAGCTAATTTTACTTGGTGATCTGTTCGACTTTTGGACTTATCCGCCTAATTTTACTCCTCCGGCTACCGTTGATATAATTAACGCCAATCCTAATATTTTTGGAGCAACGGGAAAGTTAAGTCAAGCTTTAACTGCTCTCCAAGGGAATGTAACTTATGTCAATGGAAACCATGACATGAATGTCACTCAAAATGACTTAAATAACATTCAAAACTCAGCTAATTACAAGATCAAATATTGTTCAGATACGATTTATTATGTCACCTCTAGCAATGGACAAAAAATGGCTTTTACTCATGGTAACATTTTTACCATGTTTAATGCTCCCGATCTTCAATCTTCCCTGAGTCCTTTACCTGTTGGTCATTTTGTTACCCGAGCTATAGGTTATATGTTAAACAACACCCTTACTCCGGGACAAACTGTTGCTGATTTATCGGGACAAGGTAATCCTAACGGAATCGATTTAAGTGGTTTGGTTTCCTCGGTTGGTTCTCTCATTACTTCAGGTAACTTAGTCAGTGCCGTGCTTGATTACATAATTAAAGTAACTGGAATACCGGAAAATGAGCCGATTATTTTAGCGAATGGCCAAACAAAAACTATGGCAGATGCTAAACAGATATATAGTGGTTTACAAGATCAGTGGATTGCTGATTGGGGAGGAGGTACTAATGGTGAAATGATTACGGGCAAATCGGCGATCGCTGATTTAAGTGGAACTTATATTGCTTGGTTTGCTCAACAATCCGCTTTAGAATCCAACTCAAATTTAATCGTTTTAGGACATACCCACGCTCCGAAATTAGGTATAACTAATGGCTTTGTTCAATATGTTAATGATGGGTTTGAGTGTCCTTCCAGTCCCGATGTTCCCCCACAAACCTTTACTTTTGCTGTGATTGATACAGATACCTGCCAAAGTAATGTTTGTCAAGTAATAAAGCAGAATAATTCTTATCAAATTGTTCCTTTTGCTGCCCCGCCGGACTCAGTAATTTCCTCGATGTCAATGGATTATTCCTGTTATGTTAGTATTGATAACACTCAAGGAAAGTCAACCTTAACCTTAACTAAACCTGCAACTAATGAACACGGTTATTATGTTGTCAGTCCTCCTCAACAGATTAACCCCGGAGAACAGGTCAAGTTCTGGTTACAAGATGCTCCCGGACTATATGGCATCCAAGGAAGTGCAGTCTATTCCCAAGTAGGGGGTAACTCTCTTACTTTTGACTATGCTTGTCCTACAGGTTTATCCTCAAATAGCTGTTCTGGTGCTAATTTTTACACCTCTAATGATGGGGTAAATTGGGGTCAACTTAATCAAGTTAAAAAGAGCGGTCATCCCTTTTTTGTGAAATTTGTGTTGTGACAATTACCTAGATTTGTCTAAGATACGCCTAATCAATTGACAATTGGAGAAAATTTCAATGCCTACTTACGATCAACAACAAACGCTTTTCTGTCTTTCCATGTTCGCTAATATCAATAATAGCGAGAAAGTTATTACAGATTTAGCCGAACCTACGGTTCAAGGAAAAATTGGTCAATGGACAATTCTTTGGGGTCCTGTTATTTATTATCATGATCCTAAAAATCAGAACTGGGATAATATTATGTATGTGGCGAAGGGAGAAAATGCCGAAACCAATAACCCTCAATAGGTAGTTGCGATCGC
>NZ_JAPZQM010000473.1:0-5066 GCF_027530565.1 Microcystis sp. LE19-10.1B
GGTGTGGGGTGTGGGGTGTGGGGTTTTACCGATTTTGAGGTAGTCAGTTACCTAATTTTCAGGGAAAAAGTCCAGGAATTTTACCCCCGATCCCTCCAATGGTCGGCACTTTTTGAGGAAAAAAAGTCTAAAAGCCTTATCCAACAAGGTTTTTAGATTTATTCAGCAGCCCCTAATTATCCTAGACGTTGATTCTGTTTTCGATTCTTATCCCCCGGAAAAAATATGGTAAAAATGTCGTTTATTTTCTTTTTGTCACCGTTGACAAAATTTCTAAAACCTCAAGGATAAAACTGATAATTGAGATTAATAATTATGGGAAAAAATTACTCTTATCTTGTTAAAACTTACTCTATTTATGCTCAGTAAATATCGTGAGCAAATTCCCGAATCAAAGGGGAAGTGAGAGGAATTTTTATCCTTGGTACTAAAATTAACAATAGGCAGTTTAAATGCAGTACAGCTTATTAACAACTCTAATTAATCTTTTATTAATATATAGCGTTTCCTGTTCGCACTAGGTACATTATCGATGTTGAAAAGCTTAATTAGCAAAGGTTTAAGTGTGCCACACAGGTGTGAGAACCGCTATAACTTCGGTTGACGGAATTGATAAACATCAGCGATCGCCTGTACCCAACCATTAGCAACGGATTCTAATAATCGATCGCCTTTTTCTTTACTTGCATTAGTAGCATCTCCCATCACTCCACTTTTAGTTAATTCCTTAGTTAACCAAGCAAAGGGTAATTTTCCCTCCATAGTTAACAAACTATTTTCTGGCAAACCTTGAGGATATTCTCGGACGGCCCGCTCAATTTTTACCTGTTCTGGCAGTAATGATAACATAATGCTAGTTTCCACATCTCCTGCATGAATACCGTATTCTAATTCATATTCCGAGAATAATTCAGCCGCATTGTGGGGAACTCGCCAAGTGAAAAAAGGAAATACTAAAAAATCGGGATATTGTTGATGAATATCCCTAGCAGCAATTTCCATAACTTGCGGTTGCCCGCCGTGGGAGTTCATTAATACTAACTTGCGAAAACCCGAACGATAGAGACTTTCAGCTATCTCTTGAATGAGGGTTAATAAGGTGGCTGCCGAGAGGGTAATCGTGCCTGGAAAAGACCAATGTTCGTTAGATTTTCCGTAGTAGAGACAGGGTAAAGCGAAAGCGGCGATGTTTGTATCTAATTTCTCGAAAGCTTTGCCTAAAACCCCTAAACTAATGGCAGCATCGACGGCAATAGGTAGATGGGGTCCGTGTTGTTCGATCGCACCGATGGGTTGAATAATTACCACATTTTCCTTATCTGGCATTGAATCTATATCTGTCCAAGTAAGATAGGGAAAATAACGATGTGGGGGAATAAAACCGTGCATCATAATTTTATTGGGGGTGAGGGATTATGCTTGGGGGGAAAAATTACTGTTTATATTGTAATTTTATCACTAATTCTTGGCAAGGTGGCCAATCGTCAACTATCGAGACTATGGAGAGCATCAAGAATACCTATAGGGCCAGACGAGGAAAAAGAAAGAGTCGAAGCGGAGCGAAAAATAAGCGTGGCGCGATTCCGGAGCGTGGCAGCATTGGCCAAGAACAAAACCGCATCGGAAATCAACCCTTGTCACCGAAAAACTTTTCCAAGAGATTCCCCCTGACAAAAGAAAAACCGACCTTTGTGACAAGGCCAAAGAATTTTGTGGACATCAAGAGTTGAGTCAGAAACTAGGAGCAGATTTTTATTTTGCTAATCCTTATCATTTTTGGGAAAGAGGATTAAACCCAGGGTAAGAGTATCTTAAATCCTTGACAAAATGAACTTTATGTGGTTTTCTTCCCCATACCCCACACCCCAACAAACTTTTTGCCGCAAACCCTATGTAACCCTAAAGTTTTATTTACCCTCTCCTACTACAGATTGATAAAATTTTTCTAGACTTTTTACACAGGTTTGATCGTTAAATACTGTATCGATATTCATTTTAGTATAATCTTTGATTGTTTGTCGCCATTGATTATCTAAACCTAAACGGATAGCAATTTCAATATAGTGATTTTTATCCGTAGCAATTGTCTCGGTTATGCCTAATTTTTTCAAGATAGCATTAGGAATGTCTTCCCCGCATAAATTCCCCCGGACAGGTAACAACTGGAAGCTGACAGGCAATTGCTTCTAAGGTGGTATTTCCCCCCGACCAACTTAAGTTATCTAAATAGATGTCTGCTAATAAGTTAAGCTGAAAATAATCATTTTGTTCTAATTGTGGCATCATTACCCCGTAATCTTGCCAATTGAGTCCATACTTATTAAAAGCTTGACTTAATCTCGACTGAAAGCAATGGGTCACAAATTCGCTACGATGACAGATAAAAATAAATTGGCTGTTGGGAACTTGTTGGGCAATTCTAGGGAAAATATCGTCATTTTCTGGCAGATATTTAAATAAACTCTGACAGTTTAAATAGATGATTTTATCCTCGTTTAATCCCATCTCTAAACGAGTTTTTCTCTGGGGAGGAAGGGAAGGTTTGGCATAGGCAATACCTAAATTGGATAAGCGAATTAATTTTTCACTGTAGTGATTATCTCCCTGCGCGGGTTCCATTAATTCACTGGAGATAAAATAATCAATGGTTGGTAATCCTGAGGTGATGGGATGACCCCAAGTTACACATTGTACTGGAGCTAAACGCAATCCTGCTAGTTGGGTAGTGCGAGCATCCATACCAATATCTAAATAAACTAGAATATGTAACTGATTATCTAAAATATGTTGAGCAATTCTTTCTATATTTACCAGATTATCAAACTGATAAAAATATTCACTTTGCTCTTGATATTGTTTGGTAAAATTATCGCAGGTGTTATTAATATCTATTCCATAACAGTAAATTTCAAATTGCTCTCGATTTCGCCACTGCAACCATCCTTGAAACAGTTTCGCTACCGTGTGATGACGCAAGTGAGCAGAAATATAGCCAAGGCGAATTTTTCCCGTCGGTATGGTTAGGTTTTTCACCCAATTAGGAAAGTTGGCTGAGGTAATTTTATAAACTAATTCTCCATATTTTTTTTGTAGTTCTAAATCATTTTTAGCTTGACATTGAAGATAAAAGTTAGTTCTTAATCCAATACTTTTCCAAGCATCCTGCTGTTGATTAGTAGTGGTTAAATCAAGATTAGACAAGATATTATCTAACTGTTTCTCGTAGTTTGATCGATATAGCATAATATCTGCTTGAGTTGTGTAAACTATCGGCATTAACCGCATTAATTCTAACTTCAGGGATAGGTGATCGGGAAGATACTCTAAAGCTGATTTAGTTGCTTGAATTGCCACCTCGATCGGATAATTATTTTGTAGTAACCAAATTAGGCGCAAATGTAAATCAATATTTTCTGGATGATAGTTAATGCCTTTTTTATACACTTCTAAAGCTTGTTTTTCTCCTTTAACAATGAGATAGCAATGGGCGCAATTTAAATAAAAATTGCTGTCCTCTATTTTAATTGCTAATAATTTTTGATAATAGTTTAATGCTAATTGATAGATTTTTCTTTGATAAAAATAATCACCAGAATAAAGATCCGCTCTTTTTTGGTCAGCTTGCAGAATTTCCCAAAGGGAGAGATTTTGACTAATTTCTCCTCTATCTCCTGCCAGTTGTTGAGCCATTTTATAAGCATTTTTTGCCTCTGTCCAAGCTTGTTTAACTAAATAGACATTGCCTAAATTGATATAAAAAGGATAAAAATCACCCTGTTTATTAATTCCCTGCTGATAGAATTTTTCGGCTGACTCTAAGCTAAACGGCGCTTAACCTGCATGATCCAACAGCTATAACCCTTTTGGAGTCTATATCGGTGATCCGAAGTAAAAGCCGTTTAGCTTAGCTGCCCTAGTTTATAAAATAAATTGCCCAGTTTGTTATAAGCATCGATAAAATTGGGATTGAGATCAATCGCTTTTTGATAAGCTGATAAAGCTATACCTAAACGGGATTGTTTTTCTAGCACCATGGCCATAGTATAATGATATAAGGCTTGATTTTCCTCTAAGTTGATGGCTCGTGCCAAACAGTTAAAAGATTCTGTTAGTCGGTTAATTATATAGTATAAATATCCTAAATCGTGCCAGATGTAAGCTAATTGTTCACGCCAAGATAAAATTCTTAAGTAAAAGTCCTCAGCTAAAGTATATTCTTGCCGATTAATAGCCTCTTGCACCTCTTGAAGACAGGAGTTTATCGCAGTCAGGGCATAATTTTCTATCTCTTCATCCCCTTCTATTTCCTCTAATTCTAGCCACTGAAGATAGATTAATTTAGCTTGGCCAAACTGCCAGCAATCAAGATTTCTAATTATCTCTTTTTTGAGCAGCACAATTAAATCCTGACTGGACTCTGATTGTAACAGCCAAAATAAACAAATTTCTTGCGCTGTTGCTTGCTGCTCTAGCAGCAGATAAGCTAATCCCAGATAGGGATAATAATCAGTCACTTCCGGATGAACCGCGAGCGCTTGTTGACAGAATAACAATAATTGATTATAGTCTCCCGATGCTAACATTAGCTCGATCGCTTGTTGGTGATTACTGTTGATCATCGAAAATTTGGGTCTGAAACCCCGTCGTTCTACGACGGCTTTACTGTTAAATATTAGCACATTTACGAAATATATGCTAGTGTGAAAGGACATGGAAAAAGCCTATTCGTTTCGATTTTACCCCACACCAGAACAAGAGTCGCTATTGCGGCGCACATTGGGCTGTGTAAGATTAGTTTACAATAAAGCTCTCCATCTCAGAACACAAGCTTGGTATGAAAGACAAGAAAGAGTAGGATATACTGAAACTTCTTCAATGTTGACCGAGTGGAAAAAGCAAGAAGAATTAGACTTTCTCAATGAGGTAAGCTGTGTACCCTTACAACAAGGGTTAAGACATTTACAAACAGCTTTCACTAATTTCTTTGCTGGTCGTACTAAGTATCCTAACTTTAAGAAAAAACATCAAGGAGGAAGTGCCGAATTTACCAAATCTGCTTTTAAGTT
>NZ_JAPZQM010000153.1:0-1371 GCF_027530565.1 Microcystis sp. LE19-10.1B
CGGCTAGTCTTTTCGTATAGGTTCGTTTCTTGGCGACAAAATCTAACTCTTCGCTAAAGGGTTTCTGACAATTATCGCCCTTAAATTGACGACGATTAACCTGTAGGTACACTGGTTGTCCTGAGATTGGTAAATCTTTGACTAAATGTCGATGATTTTGGTGGAGTTTATCGCTCTCTAACCCACAACGAGGACAGGTTGCTTTTTGATTTTTCGATTCGATTCGGCAAACTATACCGATATTTTCTAGGTGTAGATAGCCTTGAATACAGGTTCCTTTTAGGTTCAAAAATTTGTCAACTATCATAGGTAAAATAATCTCGTTTTTGGCGATTATATCAAATCTTAACTCTATTGTCTATCTTTGTGGCCTTAACTTGTTTGTGCCTTAAGTCCTTCCCTATATGAATTTTAGCTTTTTATTTTAAGTTAATTATTTGCATAACAATTATGGAATAGCCTATTTTTTCCGATTTTATTGATACAAAGAGCGGGTGAAATCTAAAACTTTTTGTTGCTTTTCTTTGGGTAATTTATCGATTAAAGCTGTTAGCTTTTCTGTTAAAGATAACCAAGTTTTATTCTGAGCTTTCCAGATGACAATAAATTGCTGCATTGGGAGAGAACAAAGGGCTATAGTTTCCCCTAGATCATTACTAAATTCAATTTCGTAACAACCATCATTATAGTCTTCAACAATTGTCCCTTTTTCTCCCATTATTAAGTTATGTTCAGGCAAGTCAACTAATAATTCCACAAGGTCAAATAATTCTGGTTTAATCATGGTTTTTTTCTCACATATAAAGTTACTAATTTAGCTGTATCACTATCAGGCTCAACAATCCATCCAGTCCTCACTATTTCTTGTTGCCCTGGTTCAATTCCTGTAATTTCTAGGTCAACTTGATAGCGTTTGCCATGTCGATCTGTACTTTGATAAACAGCTTTTGCTTCAAGGGATTTGTTAGCGATTTGTTGTAGAAGTGGCTCATAATTATCTTGAGTATATCCTAAGTGGCGTTGAAACATGATGGCTTTATTTAATCCTTTTGGATTGTCTAAATTGAGAGCATATTGGGTTAATTTTCTATAATCTATTTTGACTTTGTTGACAATATCTTTTAATTTCATTGGAATTAAGACGATTATTAATTTTGACTTTGCCTCTAGTTTCATATTTCATAAGGGAGCATCTCACCCTTGCAATAAGTAGAAATGCTTAATGAGATCAATAGACCTCTTGCATAATTTTTTTATGGTATAATATAAGGTTTTGCTTTTTTCTCAATTCTTAGATTGAAGTGGAAAAAAGAATAAAATGTGATCTTAGGTCAGGAAATCATCTATAATTTTGCTATGTTTATTAGCAAA
>NZ_JAPZQM010000628.1:0-2453 GCF_027530565.1 Microcystis sp. LE19-10.1B
CTGGGGTAAAGTTGATTCAGAAGGCAATGGCAGAGTTGGAAAAACAGATTAATCGACTTCCCCATTTGCCAAAGTGGTTTGTGGAAATCCCTTATCAAACCACTTGACTATTGGATCATCTTTTTTATGGAGTTCTCTAAATTAAAGGGATTTCCCAGGGTATGAGCGATCATAATCGCTTTAGTCTTCTCTGACAAGGCGGATTCCAGTTGCTCGATGTCGAGGTCATAACCGGGTAGTTTAACGTCTAAAAAGACCGGAATTAGCTGATTTTGAAAGATGGGGTTAACTGTAGTCGGGAAACCTGCGGCGACGGTAATGACTTCATCCCCCGGTTTAAGTTGTTTTTCCCCCAGTTTAGGGGAAGTTAAGGCACTTAAAGCCACTAAATTGGCCGAAGAGCCGGAATTGACTAATAAACAATGTTTTACCCCCATCCACTGGGCAAAACGTTCCTCAAATTCCGCCGCATATCTGCCCGTCGTTAACCAGAAATCTAGGGAAGAGTCCACTAATTTGACTAATTCTTGCTCATCAAATACCTTACCCGATGCGGGAATATAGGTCTGCCCCGCCACAAAAGCCCGGGGTTGAAATTTGTGCTTATAATATTCTTGTACTGCTTGAAAAACTTGCTCTCGCAGTTCTGCTTCAGTATTTGTATTGGGGGGAGAAATAGATTGAGTCATGGTTAATTTCCTTTCAGGGGAGAAATTTGAACTTAATTATTACTTAATTTGGACCATTATCAGCCTTGAGTTCGCTAATCGATCAAACAACTTTGATAATATTCGATTTGTTGGCGTGTAAGGTCTTGGAATTGTGCTTTATCTTCAGAGTCTATTTGAGCCGCTTGATAATACCATGTCACCGTTTCCTTGAGGGTTTGCCGAAAATCCCAGACGGGTTGCCATTTTAGGGTATGGAAAGCCTTATCCGTGACTAGATTAAGCAATTTAGCCTCATGAACAGCATTCGGATCACTTTGATCGAGCCAAGTTCCCGGCCAAAGTTGTAGGATAGACTCAACTAACTCTTTAACTGGGCGATTAGAAGTCAGAGCCGGACCGAAATTAAACGCCCCATATAACCCCCGGCTGTCTTGCTGCCAATTGGCCGTCATCAACTGCTCATAAATCGACTCAGCTAACCGTAAATAGCCTCCCAAAGGCTCTAAAACGTGCTGCCAAGGACGAGTCGCTAGAGGGTTCCGCACCGGAATCGCTTCGGACTTCATCAAGGCCCGCATCGCATCGGGTACAATCCGGTCTAGAGACCAATCTCCGCCACCGATGACATTTCCTGCCCTGGCGCTGGCGATGCCGATGGGGGTTTGAGGGGTTTTAAAGAAGGAACTGCGCCAAGATGCGATCGCCAATTCCGCCCCAGCTTTGCTAGAACTATAGGGATCGTAACCCCCCAAGGGGTCATTTTCCCGATAACCATAGACCCATTCCCGATTCTCATAGCACTTATCGCTAGTAATAAACACGGCGGCACAGGGATGAGTCAGGCTTTTGAGGGCCTCTAAAACGTGAATAGTCCCCATAACATTTGTGTTCCACGTTTCCACCGACTCAAGATAGGAAAGCCGCACTAAGGGTTGTGCCGCTAAATGAAAGACTACATCCGGCTGCCATGAAGCGATTAAACGAGTCACTAACTCAGGCTCTCGAATATCTCCTATATGATGACTCAGGTTTTGAGCTAAGTCCAATTGGTCAAATAAGGCGGGGGTGGTATTGGGGGCTAAACTGAGGCCTTTTACCTCTGCTCCTAGATGGAGTAACCAAAACGCCAGCCAAGACCCCTTAAAGCCCGTATGACCAGTAATAAAGACCTTTTTGCCTGGCCAAAATGCTTTCTTTACCATATTTTCCATCTAGCTTGTCCAGTATCATCAAGGTGATTGAGCATTTCCATTTCTCGATAAGTATCCATACACTGCCAAAACCCATCAGGCTCATCCCAGAAGGAGAGGGGAGCTATTATTGTTCACAAGTCAAATAGACTCGCTATACTGGGTTTTCAGTTAATTTCAACGGCTTTCTGCGAGTAATCGCCGAAAAGAGTCTTTGTGAAGGCTTAAAACCATCACCCTAAATCTTTGGGAGCCACTATACAGGAACTTGACCGAGGATGTCAATTAGTTAAGCTGTTAGTGGGACTTAGGCGTTTTCGGTCAGCAAAAAAGGCTCAAACCATTACGGGACAAAGGGTTAACCTCGATTTATGATTTTCCTTGATCTATCTGAGTTTCAGCGATTTTGGGCTTCTCGAAGTAAATCCCAAGCTGGGATTGGAGTTGAGGCTGGGAGCATCTCACCTTTGCAATGAGCATAAATACTTAGTGGAAAAATAGGCTTTTCGAGGGTAATTCTTGTTTTAATTCTCCATGTACGCAGTCTTTAAAAGCCTCTATTTCGTTCCAAGACACGATTAAGAGTGGCTTT
>NZ_JAPZQM010000155.1:0-6712 GCF_027530565.1 Microcystis sp. LE19-10.1B
ACCTTTATAGAGACAGACATTGCCGCAATTTTTGTCAATTGTTTGCGATCTGGAGCGAACTAATCAATTAAATCTCTTGCCAGATAAGGATTGAGTCGATTTATGCCCCCCTATCGAACCATAACAAGTCCCGAAGAGCCATCAAAGGGAGCATCCCATTTTCACCATTGCCTTTTACAGATGGAAAAATTTCTCCTGAAACTCTCTCATGCAGACGCTCCCCCCATCCAAAATCCACAATCCAAAATGGGATACTCTCTCATGGAATCTAGTGATCACGCAAAAATCAGAAGCGTATTTGAAGAAGTCTATCCCACCAATGTTAGGGAGAGAGATCTATCTGCTTACGCCGATATGTACACAAAAGATGCCCTTTGGATGGCACCTGGAGTCCCCGATCGATCGGGAATTGCTGAAATAGTTGAAGGGTTTGCCGAACAGATTGCACAGAACGACATCGATCCTATTTTCACTGCTGAAGAAATCAAGGTTATGGGCGATTTCGGTTATGTCATAGGAATTTCTCGAGCCACAATTCGCCCGAAAGATGGCAGCCCATCAAGGTCCGTTAAGTTTCGGGCATTATGGTTAATGAAAAAAGAGCAAGATGTTTGGAAAATTAGTCGCCAGATCTGGAATAATAAACCGGAATAATTTTGTAAACCTTTCATTTTTGGAGACAGCTAAAATGGATAAGGAAGAATATCGCCACATTATTGACAACTACTTCCGTGCCTTCGGAACTGGCGATTTCTCTGAGGTGCAGTTCTCTTCTCAGATACAGTTTCTTAGCCCGATCAGTGAGAGAACTATCAACGGGACGGAAGATGTGTCAAACTTTGTAAGCGGTGTTGCTACTCGCGTCTCAGAGGTAAATGTCCTGTCAATTACCATTGAATACCCGAGGGCAAGTGGGGTCTGGCAGATGAAAACAACAAAAGGCACTCTATACACCCTGCACAATTTCTTCCGTCTTGACGAAGAAGGACTTGTCTATATTTGGCCGATGTTCGATCCCAAAGCGGTCATCGATAATCCAGCGGGATTGATTCAATGGCTTACGGGCAACGGCTATTAATTCGTTTTTCAATTCACACTGACTTTTGAATCAAAAAAAATCATCATCGGGAATAGCAAAAATGAGCAAATCTTCCTCCTTGTCTCAGCCTGATATTTACCTAAGCTTTTTCATGTTTACTACCGATCTAAAGCCCGATAACTCGGAATATCGAAAAACGGTTGTTGAACATATCAAAAAACTGCAAGATTTTGGTTACACTGGTTTCGAGTTTCCCATTGCACCTCCGCCTCCAGGAACTACAAATTATGCTCAGGATGATCTTAAAAACTATACTGAACTAAGGTCATATCTAGACAGCGAAGGATTGACAGAGGTAAAAATTTCTACTAATGTGGGGGCTACCCCTAGCTTCGATCCCAGTTCTCCCGACCCTGACATAAGACAAGAAGCTCTAGATTATCTTAAGTCACGGGTTGATATCACCGCCGCTTTAAGGGGTAATATCATGATGGGTCCAATTGTTATCCCTTACGGTCTTTTTCCAGTTACAGAATCCACCAAACAGCCTATCTGGAGTGATCAACTTCAGGATTATTTAAAAGGTCGCTATGAGAACGCTCAACCGATTCTTAATCAGTTAGGTGAATATGCAAAGGGCAAGAATGTCAAATTAGCGATCGAACCGATCACCCACTGGGAAACATCTGGACCGAACAAATTATCGCAATTAATTGAGTTTTTGGAGGAGGTTCCTAGTAAACAAGTAGGAGTGGTAATCGATAGCGCCCATGAAACTCTCGATGGCGAAGGTCCTGAGATTTTTGAGCAACAAGTTAAGTATCTTGCTGAACAGGAAAGACTCCACTATATCCAGGTGTCTCCTCCAGATCGCGGTGCCATTCATACCAGTTGGCTACCTTGGCAATCTTTTTTAAAACCAATTCTCAAGGTTTATCATGGGCCAATGGCGGTTGAGATTTTCAATGCTATTCCTGCTTTTACTAACTCATTGCGCCTGACTCGACGCAAGTTTTGGATTCCGGGAGAAGATGCAGCCAATGAATATCCCAGTGCCTATGATATTGCTGATCTTGCTATTAAAGCGACACGCCAAGAAATTGTTGAAACAATCAACAGCTATCGTTAAACTTAAGAGGTAATATGGGCTTTAGTTTATCTGATAAAAAAGCTAAAATTATCTCAGTCTTTCTGGTATTTGTTTTAGCATTAGGAATTGCCATTTGTGGCTTGGAAAATGCGATTGCCGCTCCCTTAAAAGGAAACCCAGAAATCATGGGAATGTGGGAAACCTTACCCATGCCACCGCCAGAAAATCGAATGCAGTCTGTCCATACTATAGTCTTACCCAATGGTAAGGTTTTGATGGTCAATGGCAGTAGTTTTCGCAGTCTGCTAGTTAAAGAAAATGGAGAAGATCAATTTACGCAATTTACCGAGGGAGTGGATGTCAAAAACTACGACGTAGTCAATAATACAGGGCTGCTCGATCCCGAAACAGGTAAAGTTGAACGCATTCCCTCACCCCCAGCCATACAACACGGGACAACTAACGATCTCTTTTGTGTGGGTCATGTACAGTTAGCGAACGGAAACGTTTTATTTGTGGGGGGAACAGGACGTTATTATCCCGGCGGTGCATTTACGGGAACAAAACAACTCAATTTATATGATTGGAAAACCGGGGAATGGAAAGACTTAGGGGAAATGAAAGAAGGACGCTGGTATCCGAGTTTAATTTCCTTGAATGATGGTAAAGTAGTGATTCTTTCCGGTTTAAAATGGGGAGGTCCTAATCAAATCAATCCCAGTATCGAAATTTACGATCCCAAAACCGAAAAACTCTCTTATTTTGATCCTACAACTATCAAAAACAGTCCCTTTAATACTAAAGTAGAAAATGGAGATGTTTATGATAGTATAGACCTCTATCCCCGGGTTTTTCCTCTAGCCGATGGACGGCTGTTGCTCACAGGAGATGAAGCCGGTATTGCCGGAGTTTTAGTGCCACATTCCAGCAAAAAAAGCTATTTGATGAGCATTAAAGAAGACGCAACTGGAAAATTATCTATTAGTTTTGAAGTAGGGCCAGACCGGGCAGAAACCAGCAAGGCTTACGGGACCGCCCTACAAGTGCCTAACTCCGAAGATGTCTTGTTACTAGGAGGCATCATTGGTACTAATAGTATTGCCTTTGGCCGAGGAGGTAATACTTCGGGTTTTCCAGGCGCTAAAGTCGTCGCTAGTTTACAACATTGGGTTTCTCCAGCAAACAGTCGCGAAAAGAATGGTAAATGGGAAATATTCCCCGATTTCCTCAAGACCCCCAGAGCTAACTTACAAGCGGTGATTTTACCCACTAAAGAAATTTTAGTGGTTAATGGAGGTGAATATCCCGAATACCTACCCGTTTACGAACCTTTATTGATGACTCCCGATGCAACCGCAGCAGCCGGGTATAAAACCCAGAGCTTGGAGCGGGCGAAATTGCCCAGGTTATATCATAATGGCGCAGTTTTATTACCAGATGCCCGTGTCCTAGTATTAGGTGGCAATGCTAACCGCGCTGCCAGGGAAAAAGACGGCACGGTTCATGTAAACGTTATAGGGGATCAGACTAGCTTTTTTAAATTTGCCAAGCTGCATGATCAATCAGGAAAGCCTGAAGAATTTGACCTCAATACTTTTTATCAAGATCCTCAGCATTATTTCGTGGAAAATGATAAAGAACCTTTTGTTCCAGCCGAAATTTGGCAAGGAGAGATCTTCAGTCCTCCTTATTTATTTAAGTCTGGTCCTCGCCCAGAAATTGTCAAAGCTACTGAAGAGCTTAACTACGGCCAATCTGGTAGCATTTCTGTAAAGAACGCCACGGAAAAAGGCTCTCTAGTTCTAGTTAAACTCGGTTCAGTCACTCATTCTTTTGATTTTGGGCAAAGATTAGCTGATTTGGCGGTAGAAAAGGTCACTTTGGGGGATGAGTCTGCCATTGACTTTAAAGTGTCAATCAGTCCCAATCTTTACCCACCGGGCTACTACATGATGTTCTACCTTAATGATGTGGGTAAGCCATCTCACGCCAAAATGGTCAAGCTTGGGGCTTGAGGTGCTAAAAATCGGCAATCCAAGGCACAATAATCAAGGAAAGTTTTCGATTAAAAAAAATACTCTTTTTGATCAATTGGGAGAAATTCTGCTGATGAAATATCTATCTGATAGCTTAGAAGTAGTGGCAGAATTGCCCTTTGCTCCAGGTAACATAACCCTAACCCCAGATGGCCGGCTTATTCTTAGCCTGCACCAATTTTATAACCCTGAAATGCGGGTAGCGGAATTAACTAAAGACGGTTTAATCCCGTTTCCTAATCAGTCGGACGGGACAATTATTACCCTTGATACCGTCTTAGGTATCAAGTCAGATGCTAAGGGAACTGTGTGGATGTTAGATAATGCCAATCAAAGCCAGTCAACCCCTAAACTGGTTGCTTGGGATACCCAAAATAATCAATTAGCGCGGGTAATTTATTTGCCCCCACCAATCACTCTCAATAATTCTTTTGTTAATGATTTGGTCATAGATCTGACCCGTAATTTCGTCTATATTTCCGATCCGGCTCCAGAAAAATTAGCGGCTTTGATTAGGGTTGATTTGAAAACGGGCTTAGCTTCTCGTATTTTGCAAGGATACCCCGGTATTATACCAGAAGATATCGATCTGGTGATTGATGGAACACCGGTACAAATTAAACAATCTGATGGAAGTTTGATTCGTCCTCATTTGGGTGTCAATGGCATTGTTTTAGATGCAGCCAATGAATGGGTTTATTTAAGCCCAATGCACCATACCAGTATGTATCGTATTCGGAGTGAGGATCTGAGCAACCCCAATTTAAGTGAAGCTGAACTGGGCAGTAAAATTGAACGATATAGCGATAAGCCAATTTGTGACGGTATTACTATTGACCAAGACAACAATATTTATCTGGGAGACTTAGCAGCTAATGGCATCGGGGTGATTACACCAGATCGCCGCTACCAACTGCTAGTAAATGATGAAAGATTGTCTTGGACTGATTGTTTAACCTTGGGATCCGATGGTTATTTATATGTGGATTGTAATCAATTAAATCGTTCACCACCTCTCAACGCAGGGGAAGATTCTTCCCATCCACCTTATTATATTTTTCGTCTAAAACTTTCGCAATCGTGAGGTATAAATCGGTAAAAATATTTAGTTTCAACTTGTCAAAACTGTAACCTAAATAGAGGAGTTAATCGATGGCACTTACAGAAGCAGACTTAAACACCTTACCAGAAAATGGCATTGATCCTGAAGAGCTTGGTAAATACCAGATTTTACTGGAAGATTTACAAGGCAATATTCTTCGGGGACATGGACGAGACTATAGCACCCATCTGTTTTTACAATTCAAACCAGATCTGACTAATCCAGTCAGAACGTGGATTCAAACTTTTGCCCAACAATATCTAAAATCTGCTAAACAACAGTCAGATGAGGCTCATCTATACCGAACCAAACAAGTATCGGGTGGCTTGTTTGCCAATTTCTTTTTATCTCGTAAGGGTTATGAATACCTAAAAATCGAACCCTACCAAATTCCCTCAGATCAGCCATTTCGCATGGGGATGAAAAATGATGACATCAGAAGTTTTTTAGGAGATCCACCGGTTGACCAGTGGGAAAACGGCTTTCAAACTCAAATTGACGCTTTAATACTGGTGGCCGATGACAGTATCCTCGATTTATCGGAAGCCGTCAAGAAAATAGAGGCACAATTGTGCCAAATAGCTGAAATTGTTCATCGAGATAATGGCTTTATCTTAAGAAATCAAGCCGGACAAATCATCGAGCATTTTGGCTTTGTTGATGGTGTGAGTCAGCCTTTATTTTTGAAGCGAGATATTCACAACTCACTACGCGATGACCGGGATTTTAAACAATGGGATCCGCGGGCATCTCTAGATGTTGTTTTAGTCAGGGATCCTAATGGACGAACTGAAGATAGTTATGGTAGTTATTTGGTTTATCGAAAACTTGAACAAAATGTGAAAGCATTTCGCCAGGATCAGCACCAACTAGCTCAAACTCTAAACATCAACGATGACTTAGCAGGAGCCCTGATTGTGGGCCGTTTCCAGGACGGAACTCCAGTTACTCTCTCGGATATGCCAACTTCTCCAGTTACACCCACTAACAACTTCAATTACGATCAGGATCAAACGGCGACAAAGTGCCCATTTCACGCCCACATTCGCAAAACAAACCCTCGGGGAGATACGGGGATAGTGGAGTCTTCTCCCGGTTTTAACGAAGCCTTAAAGATCGAAAAAAACCACCGAATTACCCGCCGGGCAGTTAGTTATGGAGAAAATGATGCCACAAAAGAACCCGAAAAGGACTCAGGATTACTGTTCATTTGCTTTCAATCTAGTATTGAAAATCAATTTAATTTTATGCAAGCAAGATGGGCTAATCCGAAAAACTTTGTCCAAGTCAATGTTGGTCCCGATCCATTGGTGAGAAGTTAAGCTTGTGTGTAATTTGTCAAGGGGTTATTGAAAAAAAATTGGGGACTACTTCGTTGCCGGTCAGGAAAAGGTGCTACAATCAGCTTGACTGTTGATTTTCGCTTTGTTTTGACAACTCCTAAA
>NZ_JAPZQM010000285.1:0-15586 GCF_027530565.1 Microcystis sp. LE19-10.1B
AACCTTTATAGAGACAGACATTGCCGCAATTTTTGTCAATTGTTTGCGATCTGGAGCGAACTAATCAATTAAATCTCTTGCCAGATAAGGATTGAGTCGATTTATGCTCCCCTATCGAACCATACCAAGTCCCGAAGAGCCAAAAATACGGATGTTTATTGCCAGAGTGATTGCCCTTGTCTATAAATTGACATACTACTACTATGCTACTTAGTGAAGTGCGGAATGTGGGTCTTAACTAAGAAAAGGTGCGATATCGATGGGGAACCAATCTCCGTCTAATACTTGTTCGAGAGTTAATATAGACTCTAGGGGAATTGTATTTTTATCGACAATTCTCCCATCAATTAGGGTTTGTCTCGCGTCCGAATAGGCTTCCCCGAAGGAATTAAGGGCATGATTTTTCAGTGTTGGGGTTTTCATCTTTTTTTTCAGTTGCACTCGAAAAGTGGCTATCTCTCCTAGCCAATGACGCGCGTTTCGTTCTCTTTCCGTTGTCCAATAACTCAGTTTTAAAAGATGAATTAATAGTTGAGTTAATAAACTTTCGACAGCTTGGCGCTCGCTTTTTCCCATGCACTCTACTTCCTCGATCAGATTTTCCCAGTCCACTCTGTTAAACTCTTTTCGCTTTAAAAGTTCGGCGGTTTTTTCTGTCCAGAGAACAAAATCTTCCTCGTAGAGAACGGAGAGCGATAGCGGGGTTTGTGCGGTCATAATAGATTTCTGGCGTTGCTGATTTGTGATAGGAATTTTGTTGTGTGGGGTTTTTAAAACCTGGAGCCAAACTAACTTTTGGATAGGATGCACAGTTAGCATTCATAGCTTGAGTCAGCAACACCGCAGAAAAATTAATTCTGACTCAAAAATAAACTGGGCAATCCGATAAGATTATCCTGCTTAAAAAAGATCGAATTTTGTTGTCGCAATTTACCGATTAATCTTGTTACTGTTACTCTGGTAGTGCCGATGGCGCTGGCAATTTGAGCGTGAGTTAGGGGATAGGGAAGATAATAGCCTTCTACACAGGGTTGACCGTATTCTTCCAATAATAGAACCAAGAACCCCATTAATCGATCGAGGGAGCGTTTTTGACCGAGAATACTCAACCAAAATAACTTACGCTGGTATTGATGGCGAAAAGTTTCCATAACAGCCGATCGCAATTGCGGCCATTTTTCTAGGTCTTCCCAGTATAACCAGACTAATTCGGTCTCGTCTAGATGAGCTTGGGCTTGTAATTGAAAGGGAAATTGAGAAACAATCTCAAAAGGTTGACCTGCACCCACAAAACCGAGAAATACTTCTTCACTATCGGCAATAGGTAGTTGACGGGGGAATTTTTGGTCGATAACGTTAACTTGTGCCTTACCAAGAATACGAATCGCCCCAGATTCGACAAAGTATAATAGCCCGGGGCGCGTGGCTACTTTTTCATCTTTAGCAAAGGTATGGTTACGATAATGGGATTTTGCCCAGTTAAAGATTTCTGTTTCTTGACCGATTAAGGGTATAAAATCCGACGAAGGAACCGAAGAAGACATTAAAATTAATAACCCACTGGGGCGTTGAGGGAACTGTAAACTAATGTAACAAAAAATTGCTGCGATTGGGGGGGGGTCTTGTGGCCGCTAGATGCTTATTGGCAATAATCCCTAAAAGTTGCGGGGATTGAGCAGATAGGAGAATTATTAAGTATTCTTAACAGAATACCCGCCCCAATGTTACAAAAGCGAGATAATCACCTTATCTATTCTTAACTTTTTCTCGCTTTTCTGGGGACTATGGCATAAGATAGGATGCGTAACTATTAGTTTTCTATCTATGATATAGCGTTTCTCATAAAAATGAAGTATAAAGAAATTTGGCATTATCTCTTGGCGACCAGCTACTGTTAACCGTTCCCTGTTCCCTAAAACCAGATACTTCGTACCTCACTATTAAGATAACTGCTATAGATGATAGTTGATAGATAATTTAAATTTATACTTTTCCTTAAAAACTTCGGTCAAACTTGTATGAATAGCATTAGACAAAAAGTGGAATCCCTCTTGAATCAATTACCGGATGATTGTTCAATTGAAGATATTCAGTATCATTTATACGTTCTGGAGAAGGTGCGTCAAAGTTTGAGCGCGGCTTCTCTAGAGAATACAATCCCCCAAGAAGAAGTTGAGGGTCTTTTAAACAAATGGCTGATCGAGTGAATTATCGCCTTGTCTGGTCGCCCAAAGCAATTGAAGACGTGGATGCGATCGCATCTTATATTAGTCGAGATTCCCCGTCCTACGCGGCGGCCGTCGTGCGTCGAATTCTTGATATAAGCTATTCTTTAGAAAATTGTCCCCTAGAAGCGAAAAAATGCGCCGAATTTAGCGATGATACCATCCGAGAAAAGTCTGCCTATGCCTACCGTCTGATCTATCAAATTCAAGGGGCGGTAGTTATTATAGCGGCGATCGTCCATAGTAAGCATTTCTTGGATTGATCGAGTCAGTGATCAGTGATCAGTTATCAGTTATCAGATTTGAGTTTTCAGTTCACAAGGGCCGAATCTAAAACCAAATTTGTTGAGCTAAAAGCTTTAATCTACTCAGTTTCTAGCCTTCTTTTTAGGTAGGAGAATTGCCAGATTCTTTCTGGGAGCCTCTTGCCTCTTGCCTCTTGCCTTCAGTTCACTGATTACTGATTACTGTTTACTGGACGGCTACGCCGTGCCTTTGGCAACACTGAAAAGTCCCCCACCCCCCAATTTTGAGCCTAATTCCCGCTTAATCCGGTTGAGAATCGAGGTTTCATCGAGGGAATCGAGAATACTGGCTACCACTGCCTTCGGGCCATCGGGTCCCCAGGTGGCCCCATTAGCGAGATAGGTTTTCGTCACTTGGCCGATCGCGTAACAGGATACACCGGCAACCCCCGCTTGAGTCAGGGCGATCGAAGTATAGGGAAGGAGAGAAATGCCGCCAGTGGCAGGAATCGAGAGACCGAGCAGTCCTTTTAGGGAACTTAAACCCAAAACCGCTAAAAATTCGCTGGCACTAATACCCCCCATATTGAGGGCAATTTTTTGTAAAAGAGCGATCGCCCCCTGACGAGTTAAATCGATGCCGTATAAGCGAGAAAGAGCGAGAATCATGGCTAGATCGATAACTGCCCCCGTAAACAGATCCAACACCGTCACCGGATTCAGAGCGATCGCCGATGCTTTGATCATCACTGCTTTTTGAATCAATTGATTAGCCCCGCGATCACGGATAGCCATTTTGCGGGCGACAATTTGCTCGTTTACCTCGTCCGCATACAGCATAGAATTGAGTGCTACGAGCGATTTACCCTCTCGCTCTAGAATTTCCAAAATTTTGAGTTTCAGGGCTTCTATCTGGGGGTTTCCCCGAAATCGTTGCGTTTTTAGCCGTCCATCCTGCCCCTTGACGGTCTCCGCCAAGAGGGGAGAGGCCGCCACCATAACAATCTCATCGGGGGAGAGTAGTTCTTTCACCCGTTCTGAGGCGATTTTCTCATAGATAGCGAGGCGATCGACTTCTGGATACTGATCGATTTTATTAAAGACCAAAATCATCGGTTTTCCCGCTTCCCGCAACTTGGCCAGGGCGGAAAATTCCACTTTGGTCATATCACCGGAGATGATAAAAAGGATTAAATCCACCTGCTGCGCCACCTGACAGGCGAGAATTTCCCTCGTTTGCCCATCTACCTCATCAATACCGGGAGTATCAAGCAATTGCACCTGAGCATTACCCTGGCCGTTCAGGGTCAGACGCTCTAGATTAGGGAAAGTATCATCGCTGCTTAACTGCCAATTTACCCCTTTAATGGTGCGGGTAACTCCGTGTAGAGGACCGGTTGTAAAGATTTCTTGACCGACTAGAGCATTTAAAATCGAGGATTTTCCCCGGCCCACCAGACCAAAAGCGGCAATTTGAATCAGGGATCGATCGAGTTTTTCCAGCAGGGCCACTAGGCGATCGATCTCCGCTTCTAGACCAATTTTCTCGATCGAGGTAAGATCGAGACGCTCAACAAGTTTGCTCAGAGAATTGCGTGCCTGATTATAGTTGAGTTCTTCTTGAATAGTGCCGACACCTCGAAGCGCTTGTTCTAGGTCTTCGGTATTCCAAGCTCGATCGAGGAACGGGTCAGAGGTCATTTCAGTTATCAGTTATCGGTTATCAGTTGTCAGTGATTAAGTGGGTGGGTGTTAAAAATTGTCAGATACCCCCCTTATCAAGGGGGGATTAAGGGGGGATCAAGGGGGGATTTATCTTCAATTATAACCAGCTACTTTATTAAGGATAATCAGGATGAGTGTCATCTACGACTTGGAACACATCACCACCTATCATTATCGTAAACCGGTAACTTTTGGGGAACATCGGGCAATTTTTTTGCCTAGTGCCGGTCACGGTGAAAGAATTATCAGTTATTCTGTAGAAGCGAATATTGCCGCCAAAACGCGCTGGACTATGGATACTCTATCTAACAATGTGGTAGAGCTTGAATTTGCTGAACCAGCGTCAGAATTAATCGTTACCTGTCGATTACGGGCGGAACATTTTGGCTTAAAAGCGATCGCTGATTTTCCCCTCGCTCAACGGGCGATCGAAATTCCCATCCAGTACACCCCCGATGAATGGTCAGATCTAGTGGTGTTTATGCGTCCCCACGCTGAGGATGCCGACGGCAGCTTGGCAGCTTGGGCCAAAAGTTTTGTAGCGGGGGACCAAGATGATACCCTCGATGTCATGGCAAGAATGATGGCGGCTATCAAAGATAATTTTACCTACCAATCCAGGGAGAGTGAAGGAACTCAATCCCCCGGAGAAACCCTGCGGCTAAAGTCGGGAACTTGTCGCGATTATGCTTGGTTAATGATCGAAGCTTTGCGAAGATTGGGTTTAGCCTGTCGTTTTGTCAGTGGCTATCTCTACGATGCTGCCCTCGACGGTGGTGAAGTGGGGATGACTGGCTCTGGTGCTACCCATGCTTGGTTACAGGTTTATCTACCGGGGGCCGGTTGGCGTAATTATGATCCGACTAATCAAATTACCGCCGGCTTTGATTTAATTCGAGTGGCGATCGCTCGTCATCCCGGTCAAATCATACCTCTTTCTGGTTCTTGGTTTGGTGATGCCGATGACTATTTATCTATGGATGTTAAAGTGACCATTCGCAAGCTGGGGACGCTGCCAGATTTTGATCCGAGGGAATAGGTTGAATTTCGGGTTTTTCCTTGACCGGCGATCGGTTTCTGACTCCCCCAAAGGAAAACTTACTACTTCACTATTAGGATAACTGCTAAGGTGTTCGTAATTTAAAGCGAATATTCCCGTTAGGTTTTAGCATTTTTATCGATTTTTGTCAAGATATATTTGACACAATTTATTAGAAAAAGGGTTTCTAAAAGAAACCCTTTTTCTGCTTTCCAACTAATCCTATTTGACCTAATAGGTAAGGAATAAGAGTAGGGCTAATTCATGAATTAGCCCTACTTTTTTAGGTTCCAACTAATCCTAATGTGTAATTAATTTTGCTTAGGTAATTAACTGTAAACGGGATTATTTCGGCCAAAGTTTTTGAAATTTTCCCGCTTGACCATTATTCTCGTCTAGAAAACCTAGAAAATAAGCACAATCATCAGAGTCATCGGGAAAAATTGTTAATAATTCTAGGTATTGATGATTATTTTTGGGATACATTCGATGCCAAAGACAACCAACTTGATTGATATTTTTTGTTACTATTCCTGTCACCGAGGTTTTATAGATACTTAAATTATCCAATTTTTGATAGGCTTTGTGAAGCCATTTTATGGCTAGGGAATCATCTTTATCTTCGGCAATTCTTCCCCAAACCTCGACATTTTTAGGATGCCAACTTTCTCGCCAGTTAGCACTATTATCGGGAGTTCTGAGGATATTTTCTTGTAAGGACATCCATTGTTTAGCAATAGTGCGAACATCTTTGATAAAGGGATGAACATGAGTTAAATCTCTGACTTTATTATCGTTAATTAAAGAACTTTTATTCCCCCATTGCCAATGACAGCCAATTAAGGGTTTATTGGGATAATAATCCTCATAGAAAATACTATGATCTGCTCGTCGCCATGATTTACCAAATCCTCCTAATAACATGGCAAAACGAGTGAGAAAACAAATTAATTTTTTTAAGCATTCTTGCTGGTTTTCGGGGAGAGATTGGGATTGGGTGAGAATCCAGCGCAATTCTCCTGTTACTGTGTAGGTGGGTTCCTTGTAACCCTTGGCAAAGGTTCCTAACTCTAGAGATTTGACACAAAAATCGACCGCTAGTAAACCTTGGGTTGCTTCTCCGTCAATTCCTCCAAATAGCTGATTAACTAACTTTTCGGCATTTTTAGCATCAGTTAAACCGCCAAAAATACGCAAGGCATGACCGCGAATTGCTCCTCGAAAAATATTGGGTCGAAATTCCCTTGCACCATCGAGGCTTTTAGGAGCCATTCCTTGGCCTTTCAGAAAACATTTATATAAAGGTTCTTTTGAAGGTTTAATGTCTTTTGGTAAGCCATAACCGCTACTAACACGGCATCCTAGACCAGATTCTAAAGCTCTTTCCCAGATAGTCCAAATCTCCTCCCAATCGGGTTGTTCTATTGAGGTAGAAATGCCAAATTTTAGGTTAGGTTGATAGAGAGAAATTAAAGCAAAACCACTTTCTCCACTGGGTTTTTGTCGAGTGTTTGGGGTTTTTACTTGCCATCCCTGTTGCGGGTGAACAATATCTAAAAGATTTTCCGTCCAATCATTAACGGGATAACCGCCATGGAAGCGCAAAAGACTAGGGTTATCGCTATCTTTTTCGAGGTGATAACGTTGTTTTTGTTCGGGGGTGCAAGCTTGACAAAAGGCTCCTTTCATGCTGGAACCGGGATAAAATGGTATGCCATAAGCACCCATTACAGGCCGAATTATTCCTTCATCTTGTCCCCCATTAGTGACAAATCGCCACGATATTTGATATTCTTTGGTTTTTACTTCTTGACCAAATTGGGGAGGATTTTCATCGACTCGTTCTATCCATTCTTTTACCCATTTTTGGCTATCATTTTCATCTTTTTTAGAGTCAATATATTGTAATTGCGATCGCCCTTTGGTTTGTGCGCGAAACATCAGGGGGATTTTGTCACCAATATCGGGAATATTAACCATATAATTTATCGTTCCTTTGTTCCTTTATATCTTTGAGTCCACCAAACTAAACAATCGCATAGTTGCGTTAAAACAGCGAGGGTAATTCTCTGGTCTTCTAGCTTTAATTCCCAGAGTTTTTCTGCCATTGCTTGAACAGATTCGGTATCATTTACCTGTACGGTATCGTTAGGGATAGGAATCCCCGCTTCTGCCATGGTTTCGACTAATTTATCCCAAGTTTCTTTCCAGTATTTTGCCTTATTGGTTTCCTTGGATTGTAAGCGCAGATGTTCACCCCAGAATCTTTCTAGTCCATAGGAAACGGATTCACGCATTTTAAAAGATTGATTGAGAGAATCTCGGTCTCGTAGTTTGGCAGCGAGAACTAATTTCTGAGCAATGCGATCGAGATTGTATTCTTTCCAAGCCATAATATTAGATAAAATGTAATTATTGATTGGCGTAGTTTAAAATAGTAACTTGGCAACGACCGAAACCGATGGATTCTAATCCTCCGAAATATAATTCTTTTTGGTTTACCGATTCTCCAAAAGGTTGCCATCCTGTTTCTTTGCAAGCAATGGGAAAAACTAAAATACTACCCACGGGTAAAGCTTCCACATTGAAAAAAGCTCCTGTTTCTGTATCCACTTTTTTCTGATCTTCTAGTAGTTTAACCCGGCTTTGTCGGTAGAGTGCCATATCGTGCAGCATGGATATATCGTTATCATTAACGACGACTAATTGAGAAGCTTTTAAATCCGCTTGCGGGGGAATCCACGAAGAAAGCTCCTCTAAGTGTTCAATTTCGAGAAATCCTAAGTTAAAAAATAAAACTTTGCTATTGCGGTTAACTCCCTGCACTACTCGCGCTTGTAAACTAGGGGAAGCAGTATAGGGATTGGGTACTTTTGCAGAGATTCCCGTGATTTGTTTATAGCGTTTTAATAATAGGGGAGAAGTGACCCAAACTATCGGCTGCCCCGGACAAAATACCGGCAACCAAACGAGGGAAGCATATTCAAATTTAACTTTTGCTTCGGTGGTTCCTCCGTCTTCTTGTCCTGGGATTGTTTCGTGTCCGTACCATGTACGTTTTTCATCTATATTGTTCATATCGGCACGAAAACGGCCGCGAATAGAACTACCAGGGATAATTGCTGTTTGGGTGAATTGGTCACGAAAAATGAGGTTAAGATTACCCGTTTCTTCTCCTGCGGTTGCTCCCACATGAAGGGGTGCTAAGGTTTCAAGTATGCCATAACTTTTGTGATACATTTTTTGGTAAAAGTGAGTATTTTAGATGCTTAGAGATTATTCTAAACTAGGTTAATATTAATGTCAGAATTTTCTAAGATTTTGTTAATATTTGATCGTGGTATTTAGGCTATTAGGACAGCACAAAGCTAAGTAGGTGGGTGGAATTAAATATAAAATGAACGTAGGTTGGGTTGAAGCATGAAACCCAACGCCCGCATGGGTTACGCTACCGCTAACCCATCCTACAAATAATTGTGCCTACCTACTTAAGTAGGTGGGTGGAATTAAATATAAAATGAACGTAGGTTGGGTTGAAGCATGAAACCCAACGCCCGCATGGGTTACGCTACCGCTAACCCATCCTACAAATAATTGTGCCTACCTACTTATAGGTTTATTCCTAATCAATTGCAACACCCTTTAATAATTCATCGATTTCTTTAGCCATTTCCTCTGTGTAAGGAGTGAGAGAAGAAGGGTTTTTAAAGGCATCTTCTACCAAAAAATCTAAAAACATACGCAGCATTTTATTTTTGCTAATTTTTGAGCTTTGATTATTACCACTTTTTCAATAATCTAATAAAGCTTTTCGGGGAAATCTAGTTTTTAGTTTTGCCATAGCTATCACTTATGCTCGTCTCATTTACCCTACTCAATAATTATAGGCTTTATTTGGCAATATTTTCTAAGGGTAAGGCTAATCCGCAGCCCCAACGTTTGAGAGAAACCCCTTCGGTGGGGAACCAAGATTCCTGCCAATTTTGCCAAGATGGTAAGGGGTTTTTTAAGCGATAAACTGTTCCTGCGGGAACTGCATAACGTCCCCTAGATAAGCGCTTAACTTTATCTTTTCCTCCGAATCGATAACGATAGGTTATTGGTCTTTCGGTGTTGAGGGTTTCTAATTGCCAATCACTGGGATTGCGAGTTGATAGGCGATTTGTTCCCCAGATTGCGGCAGTAATGAGGGCAAAATATTGACCGACATCTTGATTAAATAAAGTTTGGAGATGGCTGCTTAGTTCAAGTGATTTAACTTCCACTAGATGGGATTCCCCACCAAAGCGATACCAGCCATTTTCTAGGGGTTGATTAGCTAAATAAACTAGACAAGCATCTGGATGTAACTGAACGGCATTTTCGAGGAATAATTCTCCAGTTTTTACCTTTCTTTGCTCCTCTAACAAACGCGGATGGAGATGGGGATGATATTGCCACGGAGAACCATAGGCTTTTTGAGGATTATACCATTGGTTGATAGGAATCCAACTATCTCGATCGAATTTTCCCTCAATTTGTTTACTGTCTTTCTCTTGCCATTTTTCTTGCCATGTTAAGGTGTGTTGAATTTTTCCATTGTCGTTATTTTCTTGGTCTTGAAAATAATTTGCGAGGGGTTTTTTAGCCAGATAAATAAAGGGAGTGGGGACAAAAAAGTTATCTGGTTGTTCACTGTTTGCCCAAAAAGGGCCGGCAATTTGTAAATCGCGAATATTGGTGGGATTGCTGTGAGCAAATAGTCCCGAAACTGTGGCAGCAGTGGGGGGAAAACGATTTCCTGAACGTCCAACTAGATTTTCTGGAGACAGAAACGGACCGGCGCTACCGTAGAGAAATCCCAAAGGTTTAATTATGATCAGATATTGCAGCATTTTTCTATGTTTAGGTGAGATGATTGACCACTTTTGAGAGGTTAATTACCCAGTTATTTCTATCTTGGTGAGAGGTGGTATCAATGGGTATATTTTGATTAAAATAAAGGTTAAAAACTGCATTGGCAATATCGTGATTATCATCGGTAAAAGCGCGGCGATTTTCTAAAGTTGCTATATCATTATAGAAATGTGTCCAGTTTTTTCCTTCACTGCGATCGCAATAACTATCGAGGATATCTTTTAAGTTTTCCCAGGGACAAACCCACTCTAAATAGTTACCACTGTTAAAAAGAATTCGCACCGCGAGACGATTTTTACCTTGATTTTTAGCGGATTTTTCTGCTTCTCGACATTGTTGTAATATGTCACGCTGAGGAACTCCTGAAGCTGCCCAAACGAAACCGACGCTAACAGTTATATCCTGAGAATAACCGTGTTTTGGCCAGATTTCCCGATGAAATTGATCAAACCAATATAGACAATCTTGTAGGGTTAATTTT
Organism: Microcystis sp. LE19-10.1B; assembly: GCF_027530565.1. NCBI lineage: Bacteria > Bacillati > Cyanobacteriota > Cyanophyceae > Chroococcales > Microcystaceae > Microcystis > Microcystis sp. LE19-10.1B. Next base: position 10,612 of record NZ_JAPZQM010000285.1, read on the forward strand.
GGTTCTGATTTTTGTGGAAACAAAACCCCTAGAAAGTCATCTCCTCCTCCATAAATAATGCGACCAAAGTTAAGATAATTTTCTAGTTCTTCTCCCCATTGTCGCATTCTTTGACTAAATTCTTTTCTTGAGGATATGGACAGATTTTTTAGGTAATTTCCCATCCCGTCACCGTCCCCTTGAAACCATCCTGTATAGGATTTTTCCTCGTAGCGATTTAGTTCCACAAATTTTTTAGGAAGTTCTAGGTTTAAAGGCTTGCCAATATCATATAATGTAATCATTCTTTTGACTAATTCGGGAATGCTAAGACGTTCGGTTTCATCGAGGATAGCATTAGAAAGTTTTTGACTTAATTGTTGATAAAATTCAGTGATTTGCTGATTTTGTTGGGAAATACTAGAATATAAAGGATGGGTTTGATCCGTCATTCCATACCAAACAATGGCATCGGAACCCGATAAGCTAGAACTTTCTCCTTGCCAATTAATTCCCGTCCAATCTCGTTGATATTTTTTCTGTTGCAGACTTTTAAACGCACAATCGATCGAGTCCTCTTGCGCCCAGAAGAATTCCCAAGTATGATTAATCCATAGGTTCCATTCTCGTCGCCAAGTATAATTGTATTGTGGTAAATTTTGTTCAATCCAAACCCGACACTTATTAACCACTTTTTGCCATGCGTCATCGAAGACTTGTTCGGCCTCTTTTTCGGGAAAATTACCCGCGATTAAGATTTGGTTGGGAGTTCCTCTTTTAACGTCAATTAAAGCGGGAGAAATAAGGCTACACCCAGGATATTTACCCGCTGCCTGACAGATAGCATCGGCAAGATAGGATAATAAAAAAGAACCACCGTACAAGTCCCTTAGTTTACGCGATTTTCCGATGAATCCTTGCACAGGAGCAAAGGTAATTACAGTATAGTTCATTTTATCTTTACCGTCCTCGATAAAGTTTAAATTCCTGAAGATTAATAAGATTTCTGTAGGTAGAATTCCCGTATTGAGTCAGGAGAATTGGCCAGTATTGTTGAACGGCCATTCCGACAAGTATTCCCAAAGTTATAGGCATGGAATAAACTAGCTTAATCTCTTGATAGTTTTTTTGTTGAGCGATGTTGACAGTTTTAAAGATTTCTCTAAAATATTGTAGCCAATCTTCATTTTTTTCGATTGTACCACTGCCTTTACTTTCCAGATAAATTAAATCGCCGTAGTTTTCAATACTCTGATCATTAAGATTAATTTTATGGGAAGAAACATCGATGGCTATAGTTACTCTATCTTGACCTTTTTCGGTGACAACACGCTCAAATTTTTCGTATTCCTTAATATCTTCTTTAAGTTTGCGATCGCTAATTTCCACCACAGGATAATAACTATCAGAAGATTTATTATATTGAAAGATTTTTACTCCTTCGGTAGCGAGAATAGTAAGCTAAACGGCGCTTAACCTGCATGATCCAACAGCTATAACCCTTTTGGAGTCTATATCGGTGATCCGAAGTAAAAGCCGTTTAGCTTACCGACCATAATAGCGACGCTAATCGGACCGATATAGGCAAGATAAATAATAGTATTTTGGGGAGTTTTTTTCTTAAGTTTCTCTAGATTATAGCGGAGTATTTGCAGAAAAGCTCTCAGCATTTCTTGATCATAAATATCACAGGAGTAGTTAAAAATTAAGTCTGTTTCGCTAATATTGAGATACTGGTCAAGATTATTTTGATGATCTTTGTATTTATTTTCTGTTTCGATGATATTAAAAAGCGATTGCAGAGCCTTATTACTATCGGCAGGATTAGCAATATTAATCACTATCGGTAGAGGAATCGCCTGATGTTTATAGAGGTCGTATTTCTGAGATTCTAGCCAGATACCGATGATAACTAGAGCCAAAGTAATCAGAAAAATTAGATAATATCCCTGGCCAAATTGATCGGCAATTAGTGCTAAAATAGCGGCGATGGCTAATGCTGCATTGGTGAGGGGATTAAAGATAATATTATAGGGATATTGACGCAGATTACCCAGGACATTTTTAAGAGATTTCAGCATAATTTTACTAGAGATTTAGGGCATAATATCGAGAAGACACAGAGACAATTCGGGAAAAACTGCCGAACTAATGCGCTCATAAAGACGATATAATTTTTGTTGATATTCATCACCTTCTAGCTGATAAATAGTCAAAGTAGGCTGTTTGGGTTTACCGATAAAAGAGATGCCACCCAATCCACGAAAATCGACAATCCAATATTCAGCAATACCTAAAGATGAGTATTCTTCAACTTTGCGTGCATAATCATCTTGCCAATTACTACTAACCACTTCTACCACTAATTTAATTGCTTGGGAGCTAGTTAAAATTGCTTGTTTTTCCCAGAGAGGTTCGGTGCTAAAGTCCACTTCATCCAAAATGATGACATCGGGACGTAAAGCAGTAGCTTGACCCGATTCTGGACGGAGCAAACAGTTTTTAGGAATTGTCCAGGGTAGATGTAATCGCAAGATTTCTCCCCACAGTCTTCCTGCGATTTTTCCCGCTACGGATTCCTGAAGTCCAGTGGGTTCCATGTCTCGCAACTCCCCGTCAATTAATTGATAGCGTGGGTCATCTCCATACTGGTTTAAAAAGTCTTCAAAAGTGAATAATTTAGGAGATAGGTAGGTCATGATTTTTATCGGATTAGACCTAAAGCTTGTTGTTGTTATCCATGATACTGATTGCTCGCCAGAATCGGGGGATTTTGGGGGTTAAAAAATCCTTAAAAAAAACTCCCACCCCCGCTACCCTCCTTAATCAGTAGCTAGACAATTAATTACAGATAATTACTTAAGCAAAATTAATTACACATCGAGAGGCGGAAACTGTACGCTAAAGTAGTAGAAAGGGTCAATCCTCAAGAGGATGATGTGCGCTTCTATGGGATTTCCGAAGAAGCTGTCTCTAGATTATTGGTGATGGGAGGTTCTCCTCCTCAACCACCCCCAAATCTCTACATCATCTAGCTTGTCCCCTAACTCTTGACTGAAAATCGATGCACCCCCTCCCCGACCTAAAACCCCGATTCTCTGGTTGAGGTGCGTCGATTGCTCTCCCAGTCAGGGTTCTACCCTTTGGTATCGGGACTTTTACCCCCCCCGGGACCACTTTTTAACCCTCTTTTTGCAGGTGCGTCGATTTGGGGGTCTGTCTTCCCCTCTCGATGAGACTTTCCAAGGGGTACTCCTTACCTATTAGGTCAAATAGGATTAGTTGGAAACACAAAAGTTCGGAATGCCGAATACCAGACTACGACTCCTTACCTATTAGGTCAAATAGGATTAGTTGGAAACGACTCATGAGGTCCAAGGCCTTATATATAACAATATCCTTACCTATTAGGTCAAATAGGATTAGTTGGAAACCCTCGTTCCCAGTGAGTCTGGAAAGGGTGGCCCCTCCTTACCTATTAGGTCAAATAGGATTAGTTGGAAATCTACACAATCAATGACTTTTTCCCATAACTCTTTACCTTACCTATTAGGTCAAATAGGATTAGTTGGAAACTCTGGATAATTTTGTTGGCAAAAATCGAGGATTTTTTCCTTACCTATTAGGTCAAAGAGGATTAGTTGGAAACTAGAAAAGTAGGGCTAATTCATGAATTAGCCCTACTCTTACTGCTTGCCTATTAGGTTAAATAGGATTAGTTGGAAACTTAAAATAGGCGGCTTGCTCGTTAAGATTTCGTAAACCTTACCTATTAGGTCAAATAGGATTAGTTGGAAACATTTTTGATGGCGGCTTGCTCACCATCGAGAGTTGACCTTACCTATTAGGTCAAATAGGATTAGTTGGAAACTAAAAAAGTAGGGCTAATTCATGAATTAGCCCTACTCTTACTCCTTACCTATTAGGTCAAATAGGATTAGTTGGAAACATTAGAGTCAATTTTCGTGAAATCAATATCAATTCCCTTACCTATTAGGTCAAATAGGATTAGTTGGAAACACTTAAAGCGTTCACCAAAAAAATCAGAGGATTCGTCCTTACCTATTAGGTTAAATAGGATTAGTTGGAAAACTTAATTTCGCCATTTATTTTTACCTTTTGATCCTTACCTATTAGGTCAAATAGGATTAGTTGGAAACTAAAAGAGTAGGGCTAATTCATGAATTAGCCCTACTCTTACTCCTTACCTATTAGGTCAAATAGGATTAGTTGGAAACGAATAAAAACGCAATCGTCAAAGGCTTGCTTAATAGTTGCCTTACCTATTAGGTCAATAGGATTAGTTGGAAACTAATCGGGAACCTCTACAGGAAAATAACCAGCATCGGCTATTTCTTCCTTACCTATTAGGTCAAATAGGATTAGTTGGAAACTAAAAAAGTAGGGCTAATTCATGAATTAGCCCTACTCTTACTCCTTACCTATTAGGTCAAATAGGATTAGTTGGAAACTCTGGAATATATTCCAAAACTGTAAGAGGCTTTTCCCTTACCTATTAGGTCAAATAGGATTAGTTGGAAACATTAAAACGAATTTCTTTAATTTCTGTGGATTTGGTACAAACCTTACCTATTAGGTCTAATAGGATTAGTTGGAAACAGGCTACGATTAGCAAGGCATTTGGAACACCAGCAATTCTCATTTTGAAATAAATAGAGCATTAACCCCGATTTTGGCATTGAAAATAAAGTACAAAGTAACTATTTTATAGGAGAGGCGATCACTAAAAAAAACAATTGGCTGGACAAATTAAGTATAAATACTCAAGCAATCAAAGAGGTTGGCTGAGAATGAACGGGGTTAATTCAGGAAGATAGTTCTGTTTTTAGAATAGGGAATTCAAGGGAAATAAAAATTTATAATTATTGTCAGCTAAGGTAAAATGGGTGAGTTAGAAATCCACCAGCACGTCAAATTATTCCAAGATGGCTCAAAAAGCGGCAACCCTAGAAATTTCGGAATTAATGCAATTTTT
>NZ_JAPZQM010000490.1:0-1747 GCF_027530565.1 Microcystis sp. LE19-10.1B
TGCCGGCTCTGATCAGAGCGCGGGCGGCTCCCCAGAACAGTCTCAGCCTGGAAGTTGGTCACTAGCTAGACACTACCTAACAGCCACAGGCGATAGGCTGAGAGGCCAGAGATGCTGTCGTGGCTTTCATCTTACCTCTCAGCGGTTTTTGAGATGTTGCATAGTTTTTAAGCTTAACCAGGACTGCGGGTTAAATAGTTGGGGAGGTTTTGGGGACGGCGAACGGTGTATATTCCAGCAGTAAGCTCAGACGCATTTAAATTTAGATTGTCGATGCTTGAAGCCTTTGGCTGACATCGATTACTCGATCAACTTAAACGTCGAAAAGCTTAACACCATGGCAACACCATGATGAGTTGATATACTCTAAGGATAGCATCTTGAAATATTGAGTCAATGGAAGTTATTTAAGTAATAGATGACACATTATGTTTTTAACAAAACATCCCGATCTGAAGCTAAACATTCCTTGGTATTTAACTCAAATTAGTTTTTTGCTGTTGCCTATCAACCCCTTATGGGGAATGTTAGTTATTTGTACAGCGATTATAATAATTTTTAGATTAAAATATAGAGTCATTATTTCTCAATATATTAATTGGGGATTTGCTATCTTAGGTGGCTCATTAATAATGACCAGCCTTTTTGCCTTTGATCGGGTTTCTGCCATCTCTGGATTGATAAATTTTTTCCCTTACTTCATTATTTTTGCTGGACTCAGCCAACTACTTTACTCAGTGAGTACATTAGAACAATTAGCAAGGATAATATACTTTGGTTCAGTTCCTATAACCGTGTTAGGCTTTGGACAAATTTGGTGGGGGTTACAAGGAGAAATACAAAATATATTGATCCCTGGATGGTATTTAAGAGCAATGGGCAATCCTTCTGGTAGGATGTCATCTTTATTTTATCGGCTCTTCGGGACTTGGTATGGTTCGATATGGGGGCATAAATCGACTAAATCCTTATCTGGCAAGAGATTTAATTGATTAGTTCGCTCTAGAGCAAAAACAATTGACAAAAATCGCTAAATGCTTTTCTATATAAGGGTTCCATCCCTTATAATCCCCGTCCATTGCATAACACCAACCGAAGAGCCGGAATTAGTAGCCTAGTAATTACCAGCAATGGCGATAAAGTATCTAATCCTAAGCACTTTAAAAAGCATTATCGGAGACTGCGAAAGGCCCAAAAAAACCTTTCTAGAAAACAGAAAGGGTCAAAAAATCGAGAAAAGGCAAGAATCAAAGTAGCCAGGATTCACGCTCAAATCACCGATAACAGGAAAGACCATTTACACAAGCTAACCACTCAATTAGTCCGTGAAAACCAAACGATTGTGGTTGAGAACTTAGCCGTCAAGAATATGGTCAAAAACCCGAAATTATCTCAGGCAATATCTGACGTTAGTTGGGGAGAAATTACCCGACAATTAGCCTATAAATGCCGTTGGTATGGAAGAAATTACATCGAAATAGATAGATGGTTTCCTAGCTCTAAAAGATGTAGTAATTGCGGGTATATTGCTGAAAAAATGCCGTTAAATATTCGAGAGTGGGATTGTCCAGACTGTGGGACGCACCATGACCGAGATATTAACGCCAGTAAAAATATTTTGGCCGCAGGGCTTGCGGTGTCAGTCTGTAGAGCGACCATAAGACCAGAACAGAGTAAATCTGTTAAGGCAGGTGCGAAAAATCCTTCGGGAAAGAAGCAGAAACCTAAATCGTGAGGTTTGGGAATC
>NZ_JAPZQM010000358.1:0-9820 GCF_027530565.1 Microcystis sp. LE19-10.1B
CGAGAATTTGAAAATAAAGAAGAACTGGAAAAAGTAGTCAATCAGCTTTTAAATGAAGGGGGATTGATTATTAAATGGAGTAGAAAACTTAAAAATAAGGGTAATGCTGTCAATGTAACTTAAATGCGTAAAAGCTTATCACACTAGGGGGTTTAATGCTAGGGGGTACTGTCCGCAAAGCGAGAAAATAATGTCCCAGAGAGAGGAGGCGCGGGTTTCCTCTCTCTTTTTTGAGGGGTTTTCGAGCCTTCAGCTTTCAGGATCTATCCCTAATTCCCGCAATCGTGCCGCTAGTTGTTCTGCTCGTTGTTTCGCCGCAGAAGCCTCTTGTTTCGCCGCAGAAGCCTCTTGTTTGGCCGCAATTAACTCCTCATCGGCCAGGGGAATTAACTCTCCTTCCAGCGTCAACCAGCGCAACCATAGCCGCTCAATCCCCCGATAGGAACCTTGCCACAAACCCAAGCTCAATTCCAGTGGAGGAATCGGTAAGCGTCCCTCCACTAAAGCTACGGGTTGGTAACGACCGCCTACCAGTTCAAACGCCTGAAGTTGGTTAGTATAGCGACTGAAAACCACATAGTAGGGAATCCGCAGAATCTGTTCATAAACTGTCCACTTAGTTGGCGGTTCCCCTGGTTGGCGTAGTTCTTCGCCTAAATCTTGATTTTCCGTACCTGGAGACAATAATTCCACCACAATCGTCGGAGAAACCCCTTCCTGCCAAATCACATAGCTTAAGCGCAGGTCATGGCCATCGTAGAGGCGAGGAACACCAACCACCCCAAACCAATCGGGACGCTTGTACCATTGAGGGTGTCTGACATTGTAGTAAAGGTTGAGGTCAGCAGCGCTAAAAACTAGCTCTGGTTCCCAGTTGGGAGGCTGGAAAGTCAGCAGTAATAACTGAGGTTGTAATAGGTGAAATTCGTCAGGCAAACCGGGTTCCAGTGGATTGTCACTAGGTAAATCGTACATCGTCGGCAAGGATTGCCGAGGGGAAAGGGGAGGGTCAGATTGGGGAATGGTGAAGGTAGGTGTAGTCATAATTTTATTTTAGAAAACGGGTTTCTGAAAGAAACCCGTTTTCTGTGTAGGGTGCGTTAAGCGGCTATCAATTTGTCATCAAAAAAACCAAACTACAAACTACAAACTACACTGTAATCTTGATTGAACTAACAGCGTCATTTTCATGATTTATTTCTGGCATTTTTGAAGCGACCGTTATCGTTAATTTCAATCCTAAAGCTTGAAGCCAAGAGGTTAGTTGATTCATGGCTTCAGGTGCAGGTTTTTGCATTAGTTCTTCCAATTGCTTCGCCTGAATTTTGATTTGTTCTGGTGTTAGATTTTGAGGTCCAAGGGCTTCTAGGACGTGATTGAATGCGAGTCTGAGTAATTCTGATTCAAATTCATATTCATCTCCCTCGAGATGAGTTTCCAGATAAACTGCTGCGTAATGGGAATCTTTAAGAGATTCGATCAGGGAATCATGATAACTATCACTGACTGGCATTTTCTCGGCTCCTATAGTCTTGCCAATATTTTTGAGCTATTTCAATGTCTTTAGCTTGCGTTTTTTTATCTCCTCCACACAGGAGTAAGATAATCGTTGTTCCGATTTGTCCAAAGTAAACGCGATAACCAGAACCATAGTCTATTCGTAGTTCATAAACTCCTGCTCCTACTGATTTATAATCCCCTAAGTTACCTAAATTAACCCGGTTTAGGCGTTGAGCAATTTTAGTTTTAGCCTTAATATCCCGCAAAGAATCGAGCCATTGGGCAAAGGGAACTTTGCCGTCACTGGTAACATAACGTCGAATTTCTCTGGGTTGAGCCGCCATGGGATAATTATAGCAGTTATACTATTTTTCTAAAGTAATGGCAGGTATGGTTAATTACCCTCACCCCCAACCCCCCACCCCCCTTATCAAGGGTAGGGTTGATTCATGAATCAACCCTACCCGACATCGTAGAGCAGGGGGGGGTGGGAGAGGGGAGTATTTAGAAAACGGGTTTCTGAAAGAAACCCGTTTTCTAGGGGTGGGAGTATGTCAAACTAAAAAGTAAAGCTTAGACAGCCTATCTTTATCATGCCAGATCAGCCAATCTCGATCGCCCAATACTACCACGAGCGGACTAAATACGACCCCCAGACGATCGCCTCAAAAAGTAAAGGTCTTGATTGGAGTCAACAACCCCATCCCTTCAAAGAATACAAAATCGGTCAGACGTTCGATCTCAAACCCTACCTCTCCCGTCAAATGGTTCCCCAAAAAGGAGACTTTTGGCGACGTATATCGCGAATTTTGGGCTGTAGCTATGGGTTAACTGCCAAAATCGCCACTATGGGGAGTCCCTTGTACCTACGTTCCGCACCCTCTGCTGGTGGATTATACCCCGCCGAGGTCTATCTGATCTCCCGTGGCACGGAATTTTTACCCGCCGGTCTCTACAGTTACCAAGGTCAAAGTCACTCGCTGCTTTTATTCTGGGAAAGTGATGTCTGGACCAACCTACAATCTGCTTGTTTCTGGAATCCTGTTTTAGAAAATACCGATATCGCTGTAGTTACCAGTGCCATTTTTTATCGGTCCGCTTGGCGCTACGAAGATCGAGCTTATCGGCGTATTTTCCTCGATACAGGGCATTTATTGGGCAATATTGAGCTATCAGCCTCGATTAATGACTATCGCGCCCATTTAATCGGTGGTTTTAACGATATCCAGATGAATGAATTGCTTTATCTCGATTCCGAGAAAGAAAGTGTCATGACGGTGATTCCTTTGGCAGATCTGCTCAATATCCGGCAAAATCTCCCCCCTAGTACCACGGCACTCCCTTCGGCAACCACGACTCTTTATCCCGAAATTCCCGAGGGAGAATTATTAAACTCCCTACACCGAGCCACTATCATAGCTACAGATGAGAAGATAGAAGCAACTGTTACCCCCTCTAATTGGGAAGATAAATATAATTTTCCTTTTTGTCTAAAAGTTTCCGTGACATCCCGTCCCGTCAATTGGGGGGAAGATTTAATCGATCTGGAAAGTACGATTCTTAAACGCAGATCTACCCGCGCTTATAGTGGCGCTAGTCTCAGTTTAGACGAATTGCGAGCGCTGCTGCATTTCACCTATCAACCCCAAGATTATGCCGGCCAAAATCTCGATCCCAATCCCGATTATTTTGCTCTGGATTTATTGGAAACTTTTATCGCTGTTTCGGCAGTAACCGGATTAGAGGAAGGCTGTTATTATTATGCTCCCAAAGCCCAAGAATTGCGGCAAATTCGCTTTAAAAATTTCTGGCAAGAGTTACATTATCTCTGTTTAGGTCAGGATTTGGGACGAGATGCGGCCGCTGTGGTTTTTCATACGGCGGATCTGTCAAAAGCAGTGGCTAAATATGGCGATCGAGTCTATCGTTATCTTCATGCAGATGCGGGTCATTTGGGACAGAGATTAAATTTGGCGGCTATTCATCTGGGGTTAGGGGTTAGTGGTATCGGTGGTTTTTTCGATGATCAAGTTAATGAAGTGTTAGGAATTCCCTCCGATGAAGCAGTTATCTATATCACTACTTTAGGCCGACCGAAGGTTTTTTAGGGTGAGTTTGAACCCCTGAAGGAGTGACAAGGAAGTTGAGGTCATTGTACTCTGTACCTTGACCAGTTCACTTTCTCCCTTGGACGTATTTTGTTTAAAGGTTAATCCAACTACGGACCATCTGTCGGGGTTTTCCTGAATTTTTAAAAGCGGTTCTATTGTGGCATAAAAAGCGATTATTAATGTAAAATACATCACCTTTTTTCATTTTGAAGCGGACTGTATTTTCTGGTTTTGAAAAAAAGTCGTCGATGATGTCGAGTGTTTTTGTGATAGCTTCCGGTTGCGCTATTTCTAGTTTGGAGTAAGCGACTTCAATCCAGTACCGCATATAACGAAAAACCAGACCCTGAGAATCTGTTGAGAATAAGGGGAAATTATTATTTTGAATAGCTTCTTGAGAATTAATCTCTCCAGGTGTAATCACATCGCGCGCCAAAGGTTCGTAAAGATAGGGAACTAGGTCTGTATGGTGTTGCCAGAAATATTGATACAAATTGGCGGCGTTTACTACCAGGGAATCTCCTCCCTCATCCGCGGCAGCAAGACACAGTAAGCCAACAATATCAGGGAAGTAGTTTTTGGCTGTACTATCGGTATGATAGCCAGTTTCTGTATTCGTCATCGAAACGGGTATAGCTTTTTTAGTGTAATCCATTCCTCGATCGATTACATCAAAAAAATAGCCATAGCGGTGGTTTAGCAGTCCAAAAATGCGAGAAATAAAAGCATAAATTAACCGCATTTCTATTTCTGTTAATTCCGGTTCTAATCGGGAAATAATTATGCCTGGTTTCTGGAGCAATTTCTCACGAAATGGTAGGAAAAAATCAGGATTTTTATTGACTGTTTCCTGTCCTATTTCGTTGGGTTTTTCAAGCCATTTGTGATTGCTTCTTTTTAGTAAATCTGAGACTAATGATTCTGGTACATGAAAAAATAGTTGAGAAGGATCAGGCAATTTTTTCCAAGTCAGTAATGAAATATTAGGATCAGAAATCGGTATAATCATTTTTGAATTTTGAAAGCAACGTGAAGGGGAAGGTCAATGAGCGGAGTAAAAAATTCTGGGTCTAGTTCTAAATGTTCCTGATTAGTTTTTAGTTCATAAACTTCTGGCATTTTTGTGAATGCTGCTAAACGAAGAGATGTGAAGTAATCTTCCATAGTTTTATGAACACATTGCACGGCGACGGCTTTTCTATCTCGGCGCCAAATCTCACCGGGGAATAATTGATCGCGTCCGGAAAAATAGCCAGCTTTCGGGTTAAAATAAAACGGAAACTTATCTTTTTTCAGAAAAGGTAAAGAGGGATGGGGGACGGCGAACAGGAAATAGCCACCGAATTTCAAAAGTTGGTAGGCTTTCTGCAGCGTGCTAATAGTTTCTGAAACATTTAAGTAGTTGAACAGAAACATAGCCAGAACTAAATCGTATTGTTCGGACTCAGTTACCGCAAAATCACGAATATCACCAGCTTCATAGGAAGCATTAGTAATCTGATGCTCGTTTTTTTGAATCAGGGCCTGCTCGATCATTTGCGATGAAATATCAATCCCATGAACATATTGAGCGCCTCGGTTAATTAACTCTCTTCCTACATAACCTTCCCCGCAGCCTAGATCTAATATATTCTTGTTGACAATCGGTTCACATAAATCAATGGCAAAGGGACGTGCGGAGTAATCAGAAAGCAAAATCGGTTCTACTCGTTTCCAGTCTCCTGCGCTTTCGTCGTAAAGTTTTTTGGTTTCTTGTGTTGCTTTCATACCTATCTAACGTGATAAAATTTGCACTAATTTTGTTTTAGTCTAGCACTGTGTAAGTAATTACCCATAAAACTTTTACCAGTTAATCCAAAATCAGCTATCGCCAGAAAAATTAGCTCTTCTTCTCCTAAGTTCACAGATTGATGCACACACCAGCGGGGAATAACAGCAAAAGTACCCGGTTCGACCTCGTTTTCGTATTGATCAACAATAACTTTTCCTTGACCCTGAAGAAATACAAATACGGTTTCATGTGCGTGTCTGTGCATTTCATTCGCTTTTCCTGGCTTGGCTATAACTAGGCGTGGATCTAAAACTTCTAGATCAAATGGTAGGCGAAATACGTTAAAGTCAATATTGAGTTTATCAACCTTATTGTTGTATAAGGCTTCTAAGTTGCTGGCGCTGATTGTTGAAATAAGCTCTTTACCTTCTTGCACATGAGTCAAGCTTTTTTGTTCATTAATTTTTTCGGTCAAGCCTCCGGGACGCATCGTTTGAAAATCATGGTAAAGTTGTGAAGCAAGCCTTAATATTGTTGGAGAGCATTGGCATTCACCAGATGGATTTTCAAGCCAATTTAACAAGTTCAGAACTTCTTCCTTGTGCTTTTCCGTTTGCATCCCGTATAGCAAAAGTGAACTCAATCCAGGTAGTAGTTTTTCCACTGGAACAGTAGATAAGTCTTCCGTCAATCCAATACGCACATCATTGATTTGATGCAATAAAAGTTCCTGTTCCTGATTAGACAGCTTTTTGCCTTTAGTCATTTTAGTGAAAAGCGTAACAATCTTGAGTTGGTCTGATGATGTCAAAGATTTATCTAACGCCGACGCACGTTCATACATATTGTCCCAGTAAGCAGCACGTAGATTTGAGGCTTTTAACATTCCTTTCCGTAATTCCAGAACAGCCTGTTCGCTTTCACTGGCTAATTCTTTAGCAATCTCAACTAAAGTTAAGCTGTGTTCATCCTCCACTTCTGTATGTAAAGGAAAAAATACATATTGCTGCAAGGATAATGATGTATGTTTTTTGATCGCTTCAATAATGTGTTTGTAGATAAATTTGACAACAGATTCAGTCCCTAAACCTATCGCTCCAATAGCTTGGAGTGAACTTCCATTCTGGAGCAGCGATAAGAATGATTCACGCCAGATTTCCACTTCAACACAAGGCGTTTGCGTGCTATCTACTCCCATCGCTTCTTGAAAACGCTTGAATAACTGTGGGTGAGGAATTTCCTGTACCCACTCGTCCTTAATACCTAATTTACGGATTGCTTCGAGATCTTCATCGTGTAGATGTCCGTTTTCTTCAGCTAAGTTCTTCAGCAGGTGATTTCGATGAGTGGGATTTTCTAGCTTTGATATTACTGCTGTTAAATAACGGGAAAACCAGTCACTATAAGCTCCGTATTGACTGGCAAAGTCTTTCAGAACTTCATCAATATGTTGAAATTCTCCTTTTTCTAAAGCCAGTAAATACGGATGATTAATCGCTCGATGGCTTAGTGCTTCCTTGATTAAATTTTCCATTTTTTCTCATCCCCCGATAGCCGCCCTCTTTTAAATATAGCGCTTTTCACGTTACTGAGGTATCGACAAGTTTTGCCAACAAGGGGCTTAAGCCCCTTGCCCATGCCTCATCCTGAGGAAAACTGCTATACCATCACAAAATTGGCCAATTGTCAATAGCATTTGAGATGCGCTCCCCCTGAAAACAGATCATTCTTGATTAAGATTCTCTGAGATTTTCCCTCTCTAATTCGATTAAATTATCGATTTTTTTTAGCTTGGCATCCCCAGCAAGATAACCGATCCCGCGATGTAAATGTAAGCGAAATTGTTGAGTTAGAGTTTCTTTATCGGTTCCTAATCCGTCTTGATGACAACGTTGTTTGAGGGCAATTAAGAAAATATCGGCCATTTCTCCCCCGAATACTTTCCAAGATAATTCTACATTGCTATCGGCAGGAATGGGAACGGGAGAGGGGAGACTCGGTTCAGCAAGGGAACGACAAAAAGCCCAACGACAGAGGATATTCCATTGGTCAATTTTGGTGTAGCGTTTTAATTTTATTAGGCTATCTTTGGCGGTTTGAGATAGTCGAAAACGTTCGATCGGTGATTCCATAATCTATAATTTTACCTCGCTCTGACCGATGAGAAAATAGTTAGTCATTCTCAATCCTGTTTAATAGGATAGTGGAAAGTGGGGAGCTTTTTTTCAGTGTTCAGTAAACAGTAATCAGTGAACTGATAACTCGCATCTGATAAATGATAACTGATGAGTCCATCTCACATTTGCAGAAATACCGGCAATCGGCAATTATCAGTGACTCTTAAATTATTACAGATATATCAGCGGCTGTCTGTAAGCATCCCACCGAAAAACTAATGCGCTCCGGGGTTTGGGGGCGGCGCCACGACCCCAACGGTAGGTTTGGGGGGTAGAACCCCCCAAAGGCTTGGATTGAGCGATAAAATCGGAAGTGATGACCAATTTTAGAAGATAGTTTCCCTTTAAAAATACCAACTCGGTAGATTTACAAAAATGAGATGCACCCAATTTTACCCCCGATCACTCCCATATCTGGTACTTTTTGATTGACAAAAGGTCTAAAAGTCTTACCCAACAAGGTTTTTAGATTTATTCAGCAAACCCTATCTGTTTTGACTTTGTGTTCTTTGTGTCTCTGTGGTTGGCGTTGTCAGATGTAAAGATGAATCAAGCAAAAGTGTAGGGAACTGGAACATCCTTAAACTTAAGGTAATGAATTAGAAGCGGTAGGGAATTTTCTAACATTTTGACACATTTTGAATAGCAGAGAGTCTGACGATGAAGACGGGCTAAGTAATGACGTAATCTTGTATTTTCTCCCTCTACCCTTGTCCTATAAGTTTTGCTAACAATCTGATCCCCATCAGGGATAAATATTGGATACACTGGATTTCCATCACTTACCCAAAAATAACATTGCCAAAATGAGATAGCTTGCCATAAACGTTGAAATGTCTCTGCACTATGTTGCCGAAGGCACTCGCCTTGCGAGACCACCAATTACCCATCCAAGAATTCCATCTCGAAAGTGGTCAACAGCCGTCCAGAGCCAGATTTTGTTCTTTTTTTTACCAACAAAGGTCTCTAATTCATCTAGTTCTCCCACTTCTGGAATCGTTTCTGGATTATAGGAATCAGGCAGCAGTTTTCCCACTTGTTTGACCCAATCTATAATGGTTGTTCGTGAGACTCCCGTCACTCTCTCAATGCCTCGAAATCCCATGCCATTTACCTACATTTTCAGACAGGTGCGCTTAACATCATCGCTATAGCCCTTGGTTTCATAGCTATCGATGAACTGGCGACCACAGTTTACACATATATAGTTTTGTTTTTGACCACGATGACCATTTTTATTGATGTGGTCACTTTTACATTCTGGACATTTCATCGTTTTTTTTCCTTCATTGAGTTTCTATCTATTTTGCCTTCTCATCTCTTTATCTGACAACGCCCCCACTGATAACTGATAACTGATAACGGCTCTTCGGTTTGTGTTATGCAATGGACGGGGGTTATAAGGGATGGAACCCTTATAGAGAAAGGCATTTAGCGATTTTTGTTAATTGTTTTTATCTAGAGCGAACTAATCAATTAAGTCTCTTGCCAGATAAGGATTTAGTCGATTTATGCCCCCCTATCGAACCATAACAAGTAACGAAGAGCCTAAATTTTTAATTCCTGTAACTAATCCCTCGATACTATCGGGTTCAACTAAAAAACCAGTTTTTCCATCTTCGATAATTTCTACCGGACCACCGCGACGATAGGCAACTACGGGAACACCACAGGCTAAAGCTTCAATAGCCCCGTTACCAAAAGCCTCAACCCAGCGCGGGGTCATCAACAGGCCAAAACAGTCGCCTAACTCTTTTTGAAGGCTCTCGGTGGGCAAAAAACCGCGATAATCGACTAAATCGAAATTATAGTTATCCTGTAAATTTTGCCAGTAGAGAAGATCGGAAATATGACCGAAAACCCGTAAAGGTAAGCTAAAACGCACTTAAACCACCTAAAATAGAAATAGTAATTTTAGAAAAATCCTACTTATGCCAGCTAAAGATTTCCTAGATTTAGAAGAAAAGAAAAACTTACAAAAAGCTCTTAAAGAAGAAGAAAGAGCAGAAGTTAGGGAAAGAATTTTAATGTTTCTCTTGCTGAACGACGGAAAAACTCAACGAGAAATAGCTGAGTTTATTGGTTGTTCACTCAAAACAGTCGCCCCTTGGTGTGTTCATGGCGATCCTAACAATTTAGAAAGTCTAGAAGATGGGAGAAAAAATGGAAATCATAAAAAAGCCACAGAGGAATATATTAATTTACTATTGAAAATAGTTGATGAAGACCCGAAGGAATTTGGATAGGAATTCGGGAGATGG
>NZ_JAPZQM010000120.1:0-32514 GCF_027530565.1 Microcystis sp. LE19-10.1B
GCGATCGCACTTGCCAAAAGAATAATTAATGTCCAAACCTGATTTTTTTGGGTTCCTTCCACTGATTTTAGGCGATTATCGATGCCCTCAACCTTTTCGGTTAACTTTGCCTGTCCTACCTCTAGCTTATTTAACCGTTCGTCGAGTTTGTCAAATTTTTGGTTAAAATCTTTTTGGAGACTTTCAAATTTTTGGTCAACATCTTTTTGGAAACTGTCAAATTTTTGGTTAACATCTTTTTGGAGATTGTCAATTTTCCCCTCAATCCTCGTCAAAACAGCTTCTAGGGAATAGGTAACGGTTTCGTTAGACATAGTATCAACTCCCATTAGATATATTTTCTCGGTTCCCTATCGGGGACTATTTTAAGACTAAACCAGTTCGCCACTTTCTTGCAAAGAGTGGAGACGTTGATAGATTCCCTGCTGATTTAATAATTGATCATGGCTACCGATCTCGACAATGCGACCATTATCTAAGACGACAATTTGATCAGCTTCTCGAACGGTACTGAGACGGTGGGCAATAATAATCGTAGTGCGAGTGCCTAAAATGGATTTCATGGCTAGTTGAATTGCTCTTTCTGACTCATAATCTAAGCTAGAAGTGGCCTCATCAAAAACTAACACATCTGGATCAACAATTAACGCCCTAGCAATTCCTAAACGCTGTCTTTGTCCCCCCGAAAGACGCACGCCCCTTTCCCCTACAATAGTGGAATAACCATTAGGTAATTCCTGAATAAATTCATCGACACGGGCAATTTTACAGGCTTCTTCTACCTTCTCGAAGCTAATATTAGGATTACCGTAGGTGAGATTTTCTAACACCGTACCATTAAACACATCTACTTCTTGATGGACAATCGCTAACCGTCGCCGATACCAAGTCACATCCAAGCGACTAATATCCTCGCCATCTATCATAATTTGCCCTTGATTCGGTTCAAAATAGCGGAAAAGTAACTTAACTAAAGTGGATTTTCCTGAACCAGATTTTCCCACTAATGCCACGGTTTGATAGGGTTCAATCAGAAGATTAATATCCTTGAGAATCCTTCTTTCAGGACTATAGCCAAAGCTAAGATTACTTAATTCTACTTTCCCCGTAAAATGATAGGGATTGTGTTGGGCATGATCGGCTAAAAGACTACCGGAATCAGTACCACTAGGCAAGTTGATAAATTCGTTTAGACGTGCCATAGAAGCATAGCGACGAGCGAAAGTTTCTGCCATTTGAGATAGGGGATCTAATTCCGCATAGGCCATACTAGCGAGGGTATAGGTGGTGATAAAATGCCCGATCGAGATTTTCTGTTGAACGGTAGCTAGGAGAGTAAAGAAAAATACTCCAAATAAACTAGCTTGGACGAGGGTTTTTTCCCAAGTTGTTAAGTCCACATAACCCTTATGAATGCGATAGATAACGTAGGTAAATTCTCTCTCTAAACGCTGTTTTTGACGATATAATTCCTGTCCTTCTGTGGCGAAAGCTTTGACGGTTTTGATATTAGTAATAATCTCAGAATTACGACTTTGGGTATTTTCGATATGCTGATCAAGAATTCTTTCTTTTTGCATTAAATCTTTTAAATCTCTGACAATAAAAGCCACAATTAATACAAAAGAAATGACAAAAGCGAGGGCGATTTGCCATTGAATTACCCAAATAACAATAAAGATACCGAAAACTCTAAACAGTTTTGGGATCATCATTCCCGCCACTTCAGGATAAGTCCAAGTATGATTTTCTATGCCTTTGGCGATCCGGTTAGCGATGCGTCCTGGATTATTTTCATCGTAAAAAGATAGGGGTAAGGTGAGAATTTTAGCAATAACTTTTTTGAGATGATCTCGTCGCGCTCTTAAGGATATTTCCCAGTGAAACCAGAGACTCACCCAAGGCTGAATTGGTGCTTTAATTACCGTGGTTAGGAAAATTAAGCCTAATAATACCGCCAAACTAACCCACTTTTCTGAGGCAAAGGGAGTTAATATCATGGTGCGATCGACTAAAGATTGCACGAATCCATCTAAAGGCTGATGAGAAAGAACATTAAGAATCTGTCCGACGGCGTAGGGAACCATCAGATCGATAATTTCAAAGACGCTGGATGCAGCAATGCTCAAAAAGGCGGCTTTTTGATAATTGCGATAGTAACTGAGAATATCCCGTAAGGAAGCCATAACATCAAGTAAATTGCCAATTTTTAACTTCTATCTGGTAACTGCTAACTGAAGAGACTAAAGGCACTTTTGGGATTGTTTTTCTGGAGTTACCATTATACTACAATACTACAAAAATCTGCCAACCTAGAAATTTTTAGGAGAAAAGCCTTGTCATAGTCTTGTATTCTCGATCAGCCATTAGTCAGGAGATGATGCCGGATCAGCTTGTATTTCATCCTTGGCAGAAGCACCACAGATCAATTTATCTAAAATTTTGACGAATATTATCACAAAAATTAATAAATTTCTGAAAGGTTTTTAAGTGTTCGGTTTTATCGATACGCTTTTTTAATTGATTAAGATAGTATTGTTCTTGAGCTACCCCAGGGAATTTTTTAGAATAAGACAACTTTTTAGCTTCAAAAATAGACTTTAGATAAGCAAAATGAAAATCGGCATGATTTCTGCAATTAAATCTACCCATTAGTTCGGGATCATTTTCGTAAACATCATAGTGTTGAACATAATCAGCTAAAAGTCCCTGTAAAGGTTGTTTAGAATTAAATATTGTGCGATTGCCTAGTAGCCATGTTTCAATACATCGATTTTGAATGATTATCACGATTTCAAGTTGTGCGGGGATAGTAATATGTTTGGTGATAAAGTCATTAACATATTGTTCTCTTTCTTCGACAGTATCCTCATCAGCATCGAGACAGATGACTAGATAGTTATATTTGGATACTTCTTGAATTTTATCGATGGCGTTAGGAATTCCCTCATCAAGTATCGAGGGGTAGCCATTACCACTAATCAGAACGTAATTGTTGTGATTGACTTGATCGTAAAAATCAACTCGCTTAAATTCGGGAATAAGATAAGTTAACCAGGCAGTATAAAGCTTTTTTTCGGTACTTCTTCCTTCAACTAAAAAATAAATATTCATCGATTAACTAATTCCTTGAGGAAATTCTTCTAGGACATTGATAAGATCAATAAAGGCTTTTTGTCGAGTTTTAGAAATATGAAAATCAGCCGCATTGTGTACCTGAATTACTCCTCCTTTACGAGTGACTATTTTCCAATAGGCAGGACTGATATTATTAATTATATAGGGATGATGACTGGTAATAATAAACTGTAAATCTCGATAATTAACTAATAAATCTTCTGTTAAAGTGTCCAAACAGTTAACCCCCAAACTATTTTCAAATTCATCGATTAATATAACGCTGCCATCAGGAGATAATTTGATCGTTGCTAAGAACATCAGGCTTTTTATCATTCCAGAGGAGATATTTGGTTCTACAATCCAGACATGAGAGTTTTTTTCTTTTATTTGTATGCGAGGTAAGTCTTCAAGTAAAAAAATTGGAGTTAATGAAACAAGCATACCAATATCACCTAGTTTGAATGGTTCTAAAAATTCTATTTTTAAATCTTCAACTTGAGGGAAAATATCTAAAAACTTTCTCTTTATTATCTCGAACGTATCGGGATATTTTTTATAAGTGATCAGTAGTTTGTCGGAAATAGGAAGTTGACTCGATTGTAATTCAGAGAGAGAGGTATATTCGTAGTCTCTAAGGATTTTATCCAATGTTGAAGATGAGATATTAAACTTAAGTGGATTGAAAACCATTTTGTTAAATTCCTGTCGAACAGGGAAAACATCTTCTTCTTGATTGAAAAGCTCTATACAGCTTAAATAAGACGCTAGTTTTGGTGTCTTTGAATGTTTAAACTCAATTACCTCTTGATTTCTTGCGATCAAAACCTCTTGATCTTTTAAAAGAGTTTCCCTAATTATACTAACCTTATTTTCGCCGTCATTACTATTGACTTCATCTTCTTCAATCTTGATGAGAGAACGAGCTTTTCTAACCTCAAATTCACCCAACCAATGATAACGAACATGATCATTGGTTAAAAATTCTACATCCCATTTTACTCCATTTATAGACTCACCGTTAGCGATTCTTTTTAAATTACTAATAGCCTTTAAAATCGAGGTTTTTCCTGCACCTGAGATACCAACTAATAAATTCAAATCTGGAAAAAATTTGCAAGAATCTATACTTAATCCAGAGGATAAATCTTGATAGGATAATCTCAAAAGTTTCATAATAATTCCCCACTGCTAAAACTAAAAAGGGTGAGTTAATTCTCACCCCAAGATTTTACTGAGGATCGAGTTTTAGGACTGCCATAAATGCTTCCTGGGGGACATCAACAGTTCCGATCGCTTTCATCCGTTTCTTACCTTTTGCTTGCTTGTCTAACAGCTTTTTCTTGCGGCTAATATCACCACCATAACACTTAGCTAAGACATCCTTTCTTAAAGCAGGAATATGTTCACTAGCGATAATTTTAGAACCAATAGCGGCCTGAATGGGAACCTTAAATTGATGCCGGGGAATCAATTCTTTTAACTTTTCGGTTAACGCACGACCAACATAATAAGCTTTATCCCGGTGAACGATCATCGCTAAAGCATCAACGGGATCACCATTGACCATAATATCTAATTTAACTAGCTCATTTTCCCGATAGCCAATTAATTGATATTCCATACTAGCATAACCGCGCGATCGAGATTTTAATTGATCGAAAAAGTCCGTCACCACTTCCGCTAAAGGTAACTCATAAATCAAAGCGGTGCGAGTTTTAGTAAAATAACGCATATCCTTGAAAACTCCCCGACGACTTTGACATAATTCCATCAAAGCACCTACATAGGTTTCCGGAGTAATCATTTCCACTTGGATATAAGGTTCCTCAATTTTTTCCCGTTTTTGTGGGGAAGGTAACAAACTGGGATTATCCACTTCGACAATTTCCCCATCGGTGGTAGTGACCTGATAAACTACCGAGGGAGCAGTGGTAATTAAATCTAAGTTATATTCCCTTTCTAGTCTTTCCTGGACGATTTCCATGTGTAGCAGTCCCAAGAAACCGCAACGGAAACCAAAACCCATGGCGCTAGAAGTTTCCGGTTCGTAGGATAGAGCTGCATCGTTTAATTTTAACTTTTCCAGCGCATCTTTGAGATCGGCATACTGATCGGCATCGGTGGGGAATAATCCGCAGAAAACCATCGGTTTTGCTTCTGTATAACCGGGTAAAGGCTCTTGTGCCGGTTTAGCGGTTAGAGTAATCGTATCACCCACCCGGGCATCAGCAACAGTTTTAATCGCGGCTGCCAGATAACCCACTTCTCCCGCGTGCAGTTCATTTACCTGTACCTGTTGCGGTGATAAAATTCCCAATTCATCGATCACAAATTCTTTACCGGAAGCCATAAAACGAATTTTATCGCCCTTTTTCACCCGACCATCCATGACGCGGAAATAGACAATTACCCCTCGATAAGCGTCGTAATAACTATCAAAAATTAAAGCTCGGAAGGGTTCTTCAAGGGTATCTTGGGGAGGGGGAACCAATTGGACGATCGACTCTAGAATATCATTAATACCGATCCCAGCCTTAGCCGAGGCCCGAATCGCCTCACTACAGTCTAAACCCACCACTTCCTCGATTTCCGCTGCGACTCGTTCCGGTTCGGCACTGGGTAGGTCGATTTTATTTAAAACTGGGATAATTTCGAGGTTATTTTCCAGTGCTAGGTAAACATTGGCTAAAGTTTGCGCCTCTACTCCTTGGGACGCATCCACAACTAATAAAGCTCCCTCGCACGCCGCTAGAGACCGAGAAACCTCGTAGGAAAAATCCACATGGCCGGGGGTGTCAATCAGATTGAGAACGTATTTTTGACCATCCTTAGCGGTATAATCCATGCGTGCCGCCTGTAACTTGATGGTGATACCTCGTTCCCGTTCCAAGTCCATATTATCGAGAAATTGTTCTTTCATCTCCCGTTGGGCTACGGTTCCCGTAATTTGCAGGAGGCGATCGGCGAGAGTTGATTTACCATGATCGATATGAGCGATGATGGAAAAATTGCGAATGCGAGAAACGGGAACGTCAGTCATCGTGGTTCACTGTTGGCAAAAGTCAGGGGTTTATAAAATTTTAGATTCCTTAATTCATTGTAGAGGTAAAGTCTCTAAGGCTGGAGCAAAAGCGAAAAGTAAAAGGTAAAAAAAGCTAAACTGCAAGTATAGTCATGGTTTTGACCTTAGCTTCCCCTCTCGGCATCCACAGGAAACTATGGTAGGCTTGATTATGGGGACAAAATCAGGGAAAGGGCAATGGCTAGGGGAAAGATGTATGATTTGTCCAAATCGGATTACTATAGATAGGGCTGGCTGAATAAATCTAAAAACCTTGTTGGATAAGGCTTTTAGACTTTTTTCCCTCAAAAAGTGCCTATGGAGTGATCGGGGGTAAAATTCCTGGACTTTTTCCCTGAAAATTAGGTAACTGACTACTTCAAAATCGGTAAAACCCTACACCCTACACCCTACACCCTACACCCTGCCACCACGAAAAACTTTTTTCAGCAGCTCCTAGATAAACTCTTGGATGAGAATCCTCGACTGACGGGTAGAATGATAGATAGCAATCATTAATAGAGCTTATGAACGACAATGCTACACCGACTCAGCGCACGGCGGAGAAAGTTGAAATCGCTATTCACCTTGACTCGGAAGTTTTAGAACAGATTAAACACCTGACTAACGATCCTAGTCGCATTATCGAAACAGCGATTAAACAGTGGCTAAGAGGAGAGAAACAACCGGATGAGGACTTAACCCGCCATCTTCGACGCAATCCTCCCGTACCACCCAAAGGGGAATGGAATGACTAAGATTTTTCAGTCTCTAATAGGTTATTTCCCGACGGAGAGACTGAAATATTTTCTTAGGTCAACCATTGATAGTAATTGAGATTTTTTCCCCAACTAAGCTGGTTAATAGTAGTATTGCCTGTAACAGCAACGCAACGGTTTAAGCTATTTACCTACTGCTCTGGTTTGCAGTAGGCTTAGTTGTCGTGTAACCCATAGGTGTATAGATTATTATGCCGTTGAATAAACAGGCTATCTTAGATGACATTTTTCGCAAAGCACCACCGTTGAACTCTGAGGACGACTGTGCTGAGAATGTTGTTATTCCTTTCATAATGAGGCTTGGTTACGACAGGAACCAGATACGTCGAAAAGTCTCAATCACTGGAACTTCAGGACATAGATTTAGAAAGCAAGCTGATATCGTTGTTTATATTGGGGAACGTCCGGCTCTTGTGGTTGAAACCAAGCGTATTCAGCATCGATTGAGCGAGGAGGATGTTAACCAAGCGCTTTCCTATGCTCAACTTCTTGAACCATCTACACCAATTGCAGTTCTGACTAATGGACGTGATTGGGAGATTTATTATTTGGATAGAGACGATATTGGCGGATTAGAATCCGTTCCTGAACCGCAAGAGCTTGAAAGCACAATACTTACTGTCTCTAGCAATGTAGTTCAATTGGAAAAGCGACAAGCTGCTGAGCGACTTTTAGTAACTATTGAAAATAAAGGTGACTTAGAAATAGCATTTAGGGAATGTCGAAAAGAGTTAGCTAAAGAAGGACTCATTGCCGAGTCTGCATTTGATGAGCTAACTAAAATTCTCACTTGTAAGTTTAACGAAGAGAAAAGAGATGCTGAAGGCCTTGCACCCAATCGCTTTACATCTTCCTGGCTTCTTGGCAGTGGACCTCTAGCTGCTTTACAGCAAATGTTTACTGACGCAAAACAGACTTTTAATGTATTCCCTACGGGAACTCAAATTCAAATTAGAAGCAACGAAACTGTTGAAAAAATTGTTCGTGAATTAGAGCCTTTTGGTCTTTATGGTTTTAAGACACCACTTGGCTTGGCTGGAGCAGGAGGAGATGTAGTTGGTTCTGTTTATGAGGCCTTTCTTACTGGAACACTCCGAGGGGACTTAGGACAGTATTTAACCCCAAGACAATTAGTTGAGTTCATGGTTGAGATAGCTGATATAAAAATTGGAGAAAAAGTCCTTGATTTATCATGCGGAAGTGGTGGCTTTCTTATTAGAGCGTTTATTAATGTCCGCAAAAAAATTCGATTTCTTGATTCTAGCCAAGATGAAAAAGATCATTTAGTTAGTAATCTTGTCACGAATAATCTATGGGGAATTGAGATAAATCCTCGGTTAGCCACTTTATGTCGAATAAATATGATTTTACATGGTGATGGCTATGAACATATTTATACAGGAGATTCAATTAGAGAAGATGTTTTTGGGAATACAGATGGACGCAGAACTGATTTTTTAAATATTGAGCAAAATAACGCAGCAATGTTTGATGTAATTCTCATTAATCCCCCGTTCAATATACCCTATGAAGATTCTGCTACTTTAAACCGGTATTATCTAGGACGAGGTAAAGCTGCTCAAGGTTCAGACTATTTGGTTCTTGAGAGAGCAATTCGACTATTAAAGCCTGAAACTGGACGTTTGCTAGTTATTTTGCCCCATGGTGTTGCCAGCGGAGTTTCCGAGACTGAAGTTCGCAACTTTGTGAAATCTCGTACACATATTCATGGTTGTATAAGCTTACCTGTCGGATCATTTAAGCCGTTTGGGGGGTCTAATGCTAGAACCTGTGTTTTGTATCTCAAGAAGACTACTGGAGACAATAAAAAGCGTTTTTTAGCACAAGCAGAACACGTTGGCTATGACATTACCTCAAAATATTATAGAGAAACTGATCTCAATGATTTACCTGTTATCGCGGAAGCCTATCATAGAGTAAAACTAGAATTGCAATGACTATCGAGTTAATTAAACCAGACCCTTTAATATTAACAATCACTGAAGAATCAGCCCGTAGTATCGATACAGTTGATGCTGGTGCAGCTTATACACAATATTTGCATGAGCAAATAGGTGAGTTTGAACAGCAGCCTTTAGGAAACTTTGTAGATGTTGTATCAAGAAGCGTTAATCCACGCTCTAGTAGATATGCTGGTCAAATATTTGAATATATAGATTTACGAGAAGTAGATGATATTTATGGCTATATATTAACTCTTAAACTTAATCAAGGAAATGAGATTGGAAGTACAAAACATCGCTTTCAAAAGAATGACATTCTCTTCGCCAAGATCATGCCCAGCTTGGCCAACAAAAAGATTGCGCTAGTAACTCAAGATGTAACTAACGCAGTAGCTTCAACTGAATTTATTGTTTTGCGAAAAAAATCACAAGCCGAGATTAATCTTTATTACCTTTTTCGGGCTTTACGTTCTGATCATTTTACCCGACAAGCGACAGCAAACGTTACTGGTGCAACGGGGCGACAGAGAATTAGCCCGTCTAGATTACTAGAATTACAAATAATTGTTCCCCCAGAAGAGATTCAAACACAAATTGGAGATGCTGTCGAACAAGAGTTTACGCTAAGGACATTGGCGGCAGAACAATCAAAGAAAGCTGATGACTTAGCTCAGCTTGTACTTGGTAATCTAACTCTTAGAACCGACAGCTAGAAAGCGCGGAAGGTAGGTTGGGTTGACGACTGTTACCCAACACCCCATCCAATAACCAGGCAAAATCATTTATAATTTTTGATAATAGGACATTGGTTGGGTTTCGTGCTAAATTCGTTGAGTATAGGCTACATATCAGGACAGGCAAAAGGGGGAATAGATAATCAGTTTTTAATAAACGGATTTAGGATCATTTTGCTTGGGTACTTACGGGAGGAACAAAACTGATGCAGATAGAAATTGAAGGAGCCGATGCTATCAAAGTTGCTCAGGACATCCTAGAGATGGAAGGGGTGCAAGGCAGCTACGAAGTTATCTCCGAAGTGCAGAAAGAGGGAACCCTTGCCACCATCGCCACCATCATCGGCATTATTAGCGGAACAATCGCCATCGCTGAGAAATTGTACCAATTAAAGCGAAAAATTGACTCTCCTGAAACCCCGAAGATCGAACGAGTGTTCATTGTGAGCAAAAACGGCGATCGCCTGATGCTCAAAGATGCTACCCTAGAGCAACTACAAAAACTCTTGGAACAAGAAAAATCATGAAGATACTGCATATTGATCTTCAGGAGAAGGGTAGCAATAGGGTTGAGTTCCGATTTTTCTGGGATAACCCCAACCAGACTCGTACCTATACAAGATCCTTGAGTGAAATAGACCACCTAAGTAAAAAGGCCGACACCGATTACTATACCCGTTTACCGAAAGACCACAGCAAAACAGGACAAGGTTTGTACCGATGGTTAGATGGTACAGAGCGCATCCTCCAGAACGAATTAGATAGCCACCGGGGAGAGAAAATAGTTCTGGCTATCAGCACCAGCCAAGGATTAGCTCATCTACCCTGGGAACTTCTACACGATGGTCAGGGTTTTTTGGTGGAGAAAAGACCTGCCATTATTCCCGTGCGGTGGTTTTCCAATAATAGACCGAATCAGATTGTCAGTCCGCCGCAAAACCGCCCCCTCAACTTGCTCTTTATGGCTACCTCTCCGCTAGGCGTTGAACCCGTCTTAGATTACGAAGCAGAAGAGGGGCAAATTTTAGCAGCCACCCAGCGCAATCCGGTGAACTTGAGAGTAGAAGAAAGTGGTTGTTTAAATGAGTTAGGCTATGTAGTTCGGGAATATGACCAAGGCTACTTTGATGTCTTTCACTTAACAGGTCATGCAACTCATCAGGACGGAAAACCCTGCTTTCTCACCGAGGATGAGTATGGCAACCGGGTTGATAGCGACACCAATGCCATTGATGATGCGATCGCTCGTTCTTCTTTACCGCCTTTAATTTTCCTCTCTGGTTGCCGTACAGGTTATGCTCCTGACAGCGCAGTTCCCTCCATGGCGGAAGAATTTTTGGACTTGGGGGCAAAAGCTGTTTTGGGTTGGGGAGAAAGGGTTCTAGATACGGATGCAGCAGTAGCAGCGAAGGAATTGTACGGACATTTATCCCAAGGGGAAACGGTAATTGAGGCCCTATCTGCTACCTATAGAGCCTTAATTGACCAGCAAGCAAGGGATTGGCATAAACTGCGCTTATATGTAGGAAACACTCTACCTCAAGCCCTAGTAACTCCCTTAAGGACACCGAAACGCACACAACTGCCAAAACCGACAATTACCAGAGAATTTAGAGATGATGAAAATCGGCTTAGGGTGGTCAAAAGGGAAGAGTTTGTCGGTCGTCGTCGCCAGTTACAGAATTGTTTGCGAACGCTGAAAACGGATTGGGAAAAGGTTGGGGTACTAATTCATGGTATGGGAGGATGGGGAAAAAGTAGTATCGCCTCTCGACTGTGGGAGAGATTGCCTGAATCGGAAAAGCTTCTCTGGTGGCGACAAATTGATGAAGTTTATTTGATAAGAAAGTTAAAAGATAAACTCATCAATCCTAAAACTAGAGAACTTATTGCTGATTTAGAAAACAATCAAATTGAACTTAAATCTCGATTATCTTACCTATTCATTCGGTTAGCTGAATTGGGAGAAAAACCGTTTCTTCTGATTCTTGATGACTTTGAATGGAATCTCGAACCTCGTGAAGGTCGCTATATTCTTAAGGCTCCAGTCGCCCCGATTTTAGCAGCATTAGTCACGGCAATCCAAGAAACGGGAACTGACCATCGGATTCTGATTACTTGTCGCTACGAGTTCGATTCTGATTTATTAGAGGCTTTTTTCTTGCAGGGATTAGAACCATTTAGAAAAGCCGAACTGACTAAAAAACTCGCTCGTCTAGCCAATTTTACCCCGGATCAACTTCCTGAACCTCTCAGGGAAAGGGCGTTGAATTTAGCCGATGGAAATCCTCGATTACTAGAATTTCTCAATAATGATATTTTAGGTAGAGAAGACGCAGAAGCTAAATTAGCTGAACTAGAAAATAGTCCCGATTTGTGGAAAGATAAAATTATTTGGCAGGAACTGTACCAGCTTATCGATCAGCCATTACAGCAGGTTCTTAGTCATTGTTTAATCTATGAGATACCCGTCCCGATGGTAGCTTTAGAAGCCGTCTGTAGCTCCATTTCTAATTACCAAGGACAATTAAAACGGGCAAGAGAACTGGGACTACTGGAAATTAGTCCTGAAGTTGAACAAAAAAATCAACTTTATCGTGTCTCTCGAATTTTACCTAATATTATTTTCTCTGTCCAACATCCGGTCGCAACAGAGGTTTATTCATTATCTAGGAAAGCTCATGATAAATTATATGAATTATGGGGGAATAAAGAGAACGAAAACGAGGAAAGATGGCGCGAGATTTTCCGTCTAGCTTTTGCAGAGACAGAAAACCCAGATCGTTTCCGAGAACAATTCGATAAGATGATCTCGGTACAATATCACAAAGAGGCTGATCGCGCCTACGAAAAAGAACTGAGAAAACAAAGGGAATATCTCATAGAAAACCAAGGGCAAATCTATCAAAAACTAGAGAAGTACCTAGAGCAACAGGATTGGAAAAAATCCGACTACGAAACCGCTTTTATCATGTACCAATGGATGGTCATAGAAAATTATAATGACTTCTACGACCTTTTTAGTCAGGTATCCCTAGAGGTAATCGATGAGATTGATCGACTTTGGATGAAACACAGCGAAGGGAAATTTGGCATTAAAGGACAGGCCAAAATTTACCGTGGCCTTGGGGGGAAAGAAGAATATAATCGGGAAGTATGGGGTAGTTTTGGCGATTGCATAGGTTGGCGAAAAGGAGGTATATGGTTGGAGCTTGAAAATATAGAATATCCTGCCACAGCAGACTTGAGCGACTTTACATTTCCAATTCTTATATACCATCACTTTTACCAAGGTGGGGGTGGGGGAATTGTTTATGGAGCGAGGAGAATTTCTACGTTAGCTTCAAGACTTGAATGAATCCCAAAATATTTAACTTAGGTGCTAACAATCGGGTAAAATTCTATTTAGAGGCTATAATCAGTGCATCCATATATTGGCGTAAGTATAAGGTAACTTCTTGAAATCCAATTTCTGAAAGTTCAGAGATTGTTTCATCTTCATAGCGTATTCTATTAGGTTGTTCATCCGTAGTATAGTGCAACATAACCTCTTTCAGGAGATCGAACCTTTCAGCAGATACAAGGACTTCAAAGAATTTATCATATTGCCACTTTATATCACGGTTATGCTGTTCACCTCTTTGCGCGATTTTATCAGCGTCTAATAACTTACCTCCAATGAGAAGCCGACTATATAATAGTTGAAATACTTGAAAACGATAGAGTGCCAACATATTGTGAAAAGTGAATCCAGAAACAATAAAATTAAAGTTATTCAAAGGATAACTTTGCAAAAAGTTTAAAACATCATCCTGAATAACAACAAGAGTATCTTGAGATAGGTAATGTGAAAGCCTTGAGCGGATTTTTTGAATCATCGAAGGTTCGTTATCGATAGCGATTATCTTAATATTTTTTGCTTCAGATAGGATCATCTCAGTTAATTCTCCATCGCCACACCCAATTTCTAGGATCAGCGATTCCTTTGGGCAAGAGTTTTGATAGTTAATTAGTAGTTTGACTAACTCTTGTCTTAACTTTTTAAGATGAGGACGAGCAGATTGCCAGAGACTATAATCATCACCTATCTTGCCGTCAAACCTTCTTTCTATAAGTTGATTATTTTCCATAAATTATAACTTAGCTATTTTGGTGTACATAGTCAGAGACTTAATTTTGCTGAAAGACTTGCCGAACATAATATTTAGCTTTTGATGGCAATTCGCTACTTCCTCTAAACGCTTAACTTTGGTACTTTGACTCACTCCAATTATAGCATATCTTTACAATTGCAGAACTTCCACGAGCAAACTTAAGATAAATATCTTATCTGAAAGCAGAGCTAGACTCTAGCCTACTATTAATGATGTATTCTCCTCATAATAATGCTGCGGTTTCCAAGATTAAGAATATCAGGTATCCCTTCAATTTCTACAATAAAATGTTCCACAAATTCATGTCGTACATCTTCACGAACTCCTATTTTACTCGTCCATCTTCCAGTGTTTAATTGCCGACAGGCGTGAGAGGGACTACCATTAATAGTATAAATAGCGATTTTTTCAACAAAAAAACCGTTAGGACTAAACTCTAAATTAGGATCACCAATTGGGCAAACTTCAAAAAGCTCGGTCATATAGGCATCTATGAAGGCACTTAGAGTGTTCTCCCTTGCTACTCCAGCTGGCCAATATTCAGTCTCAAATCCATCGGGAAACCACCAACGCTCTTGATCATTTACTGCCCAAGCAAAGGAATTGTAATAAGGAGTTCTCGGACTGGTTATATGACTATCACCGTTAATGATTACAATACACATACTTTTTAAATAGATGATTTAGTGTTCATTAATATATCCCCTTTAATATATCCCTTTTGGATACCCCAGTGCAACCAAGCATCGATCATCTCCTTAGACTTACCCCGGCTGTCTTTAGGAACCGGATCTTCACCAGAAATAGCTTTTAATGCCCAAAACCAACGGCTAGGAAGGCTTTTTGGCTCTTTAAGATTTTTGAGCAAAAATGGTATAACATCTTGCCCCATTCCAATAATTCTCTGATAGTTAGGATGTATAATCGCCTCATGGGTTGAGGATAAATGACTTGTTTCATTAATCCAATCTTCAGCAAGACTTTCAAACTCCCTTAGTCTCTCTGCCCGAGTTTGTTTGTTAACTAATATGGCAAGTAAAGAAGAAAAACTTTGTAAAAAGCTAAGATTATTATCGAATAGCTTGAACTTATATCCAAAAAATAGAGCAATAGCTCCGATGAATTTTCCCTCAAAGAAAAGTGGGAAAACGCCAAAGGCTTCAAGTTTTGAATCTTCAAAATGTTTTAAATCAGTTTGAATAAACCGATTATTGTTTTTCTCCTCATGTACTCCTTCAATAAATTGACAAGTATTTGAAGAGATTTTTTCTGCAAACTCCTTTCCAACCTCTTCAAGATAAACTCGACATGAATTACTTACTCCAGATACTTCAGAAAATCGTAAAACTTCCATTACTTCAGAAGACAAGTTTTTTCTGTAAAGAATGGCAACTTTATATGGAGTCTCGTTGCCGACTAAGTATTTGAAAATTTCGTCATACATCCTTTCTTGATACTTGTCAAAGGAATCAACTGGGATAATATCTGCAAGGTATGTCAAGTAATTGAGTATATTAATCTCAGAATCCCTGTGAATATTAGATAGTTTAGCAGAGGCGACTCCTGCTAAGAAAGCTACTGTACAGGGATCAAAGCTTGCCAGATCGTCAATATTGCCCTGATCATCAACTTTGTTTATAATTCTCAATACTCCATAGGTTTTGTTTCGTCCATTCAAAGGTAAGGCAATGGCAGAGATTAATTTGCCTAGCTTATCAGAATATTCCTGCCTATACTTCAAATTTTCATACTGGAAAAGCTCTCCAGTAACCTTCCCATATGATCCATCAGATGGATTAGCAGCGCTGCCAGTGAAACTCTCCCCTTTCGCATACCTCTCTTCTTGTAGCCATGTATCATCTATTGGCTCACCATTAACGTCTTTGCCTTGAATGGCAAAACGCTCTAGTACATCATCCTTAGAGATTAAAAAAATCGCTGCAACTTGACACTTAGCTTCTTCACAAACTTTTTTTAGAATATATTTTACCGTATCTTTCTTATTGCTTGTAAAATTCATTAAGGCTTGCTCAAGTTGTTCAAAATCAGAAAGATTGTCTAATCTTTTTGTTTGATAACTTATAAGGTCGTTTCTAGTATTTAAAAATTGATTAGCCTTAGTTGCAGTATCGTCACATTTCTCACCTTGTAAACTCTCAGGCATTTAGTTGCTCCTTGAAATTTAGTCAGTTTACTCAAGATTCCCATCACACTCAAACTGAAATGTCGAGGCTGATGATAATAAAAGTATTATGGTTAATTAAGAACAATCATGCTAATGATAGTTTTATCTATCAATCATCGAGTGTAACATGGATTTACAGGTTTGTCAATTGTAGTGTCTTCGAGCTGCCATCTTTGTGCCGATCACTCATCACCGTTAGATGCCCTTGGTATAGTTAAGCCGATCAATGCCCTGGAACTCAATACTTCTCGGATAATAATACGAGGCCAGGGGAGATGGGTTTTCAACTTTCTCCCCTGCACCGTGCTTTCTTGCAGTCTCAACCAAAGATTTAAGATCAATCGAGAAATATCGCCCGCTGCGGGTTGTGACAATTAGTCAAGATGAACTGATGAGCCACCTCAATAATTTCTGGACTATTGGCCTCCCACTCCTCCCAGAGGGATAGCTAACCCGTTGGAGCTTTCTTCCCTTTTTTGGTAATCTTCACTGCTGCCATTAATTTACTCCCCCAATGGTCTTGGATTATCGTTAATCTTGTGGATTTTCAATGTTTCGGGCAGCATGAAGTACCGCAATAACATCGATTTGCTCAGGCTTGATATAATAAATTATGCGATAAGAACCCTCGATAACTTCTCGGATCTGCTCAGTTTCAAACTCCGGAACAAGACGACCCGAAAAGGGAAAATTAGCAATCTGTTCTGAGCGTCTGGTCAATCTTTCCACCAGTCTTTGAGCATATTGAGGGGAGTTTTGTGATATGTAGTT
This sequence comes from Microcystis sp. LE19-10.1B, assembly GCF_027530565.1. Lineage (NCBI taxonomy): Bacteria > Bacillati > Cyanobacteriota > Cyanophyceae > Chroococcales > Microcystaceae > Microcystis > Microcystis sp. LE19-10.1B. Next base: position 16,769 of record NZ_JAPZQM010000120.1, read on the forward strand.
GTAGATGGATGATAAATGATTAACGGCGGTTTCTGTCCAGAAAACTTTCATGGCTCTAGCTTGAACTTAGTGCGTACTTCTGCCACAGAAATAACCTTTTCCGCCTCACTATCGGCTAATCCTGCTTCAATTGCCTGTCTCACATAAATCTCATACATCAAATCATCCCATGTAGAATTATCCGGCAATTTATCGATTAAATTTCTGGCTTTTTGTTTAATGTTTTTTATTTCCATGATGGTTTCCAAAATGACTCCTGACAGTTTACATTATAGCAAGATAGGCTCCTAGAGATGGTGTATTCTAAAACCACCGCTAACGCTCAGAATATCCAAAAAGGCTTTTCCCTCTCGATGTCCTCAACGAAACCTCAACCCGTGATTGGTGTTAGTTGGTGGATAAATGCTGTATATTTACTCTCGTCGCCGCTTAATTCACACGCAGCAGCGCAGAAACTTGCTCAACATTCATTGCTGTATGTAACAATACAGGAGGAGTTTATCTCAGGAGTTCCACGGTGATTAGAGAGCTAGACCGTATTACTGTTAATCCACAAATATGTCTTGGACAGCCAACGATTCGAGGAATGCGTATCACTGTAGGATTTGTTTTGAAACTGTTGGCTAGTCAGTTATCTATTCAGGAAATCTTAGAGGCTTATCCAGAGTTGGAGGAGGAAGATATTCGTCAGGCTCTTAATTATGCAGCTTGGGCTGTATCCGATTATATCGTTAGCTTCACTTCAGCAGCCGTAACGCACCGCTAACTTTAATGATGGTGGGTGATATAATTTAAAATTCTGAGGTAAATCATGCAACTAAAACTAACAAAAATATTCCAGAAAGTTCCCGAAGGCTATATTGGTTTTGTCGAAGAATTGCCAGGAGCTAATACTCAAGGAGAGACTCTAGAAGAAACTAGAAGCAATTTAGAAGAAGCAATTGAGCTAGTTTTAGAAGCTAATCGTATATTAGCTGAAGAGCAACTGCAAGGACAAGAAGTGATTCGAGAGTCTGTTACTTTCTGGGCTGCATGAAACGCATAAACTTAATTCGTCATTTAGAAAATTATGGCTGTGAATTCTTAAGAGAGGGCGGCAATCATACGATTTATGTAAATCGTGTCAATCAGAAATCTTCAGCCATTCCGCGCCATCGTGAAATCAATGAATTCTTGACGCGAAAAATTTGTCGAGATTTACAAATACCAGAACCATGAGTGCGACTCCTGTTAAGCTGCTGTAGAGTGTAGGGTGCGTGTTTGCGGCTACTAATTTGGATAATAAAATAAAACTAACAATCCGCCGTAACGCACCAATTCTATTACTATTAATTAAACATAATCAATTACATTTAATTTACCTGTGTATCATCCCCTGTAAAATTTCTGGCAATTTATCGATTAAATTTCTGGCTTTTTGTTTAATGTTTTTTATTTCCATGATGGTTTCCAAAATGACTCCTGACAGTTTACATTATCAACTATTCATTATTAATTAAAAAGGTGATCGCAAAATTACGCCTTCTTAAAAAAGAGATTAAACACCTTCAGCAAAACCCAAAGGTTGAAACTGAACATCATTAATAATTTTAACCGTTTCCCCCGACTGCTTAATCACAAACAAACCGCGCCGATAGGCATAGACATCTATCCCCTGATCAATTTCAATGCCTGCCACTGCCCCATAAACCCGAAACTCTCGAAATTGGGGGAAAGCAACCTTAAATCGCTGTAATCGGCTGACAAAATCATCTACATCATCCCTCGACAGTCGAGATTTACATTCCACAGCCACCAACTCGCTCCCATTCACCGCCACAATATCAATCTCCATTGCCGCCCCAGGACGCTTACTTTTCAAGCGACTCATCGTTTGGGTGACATCAATGCCCCATTTCTGAAATAAACCCACGACCGCAGGCTCTACCATTTCTTCTATAAAAAGACACAAAGGAGTTGTTAAGCTATTGACCGCTTTGGTCGTTTCTTGTACCTGTTTTTTTAATTCTTCCATCGTGCGATCAGCTTCAGCACTGCGGCGATCGGCTTCGGCACTGCGGCGATCAGCTTCGGCACTGCGGCGATCAGCTTCCTTTTGAAACTCGGCAAATTGGGCCTCAGTTCTTTCAAATAACTTGTAAATATCGGCGATCGTTACAGCGTCTGACATAGGAAGATTCTTCAAGCTTGAGGAGTCTAGTCCCATTCTAGCGACTTGGCCCAGAAAAAATGTCCCTAGCTTCTCATCCGTGTTTTTTCAATCAATTATTGACTATCAACAAATCAGCGATCGCAGTTCAAGGGGAAGGGGTCAAAGGTCAAAAGGCGATCGCGTTTTTAATGGATAATAGGCAATTGACAATGGATAATTATCAGCCGAAGTTCCTGCGGCAATAGGCTACTATTTTGACCATCAGGAAGAAATCAACCTGGAAATCACCCAAGAATGGGATCAGGTACAAATTAGCATAACGCGAATAGCTAAATCACCTTTTTACAACGGGATGAAAAAAGTGACTTTTTCCCCGCCCTTCCCCCGAATGCACCCCGTAACTGATATAAGTAGAGATGTAGGTCTATAACCAAAATTGCCGCATCAGTTCGGTTAGGTGACTGTTTTTCGCTTGTCTAGGAGGGTAGATATGCTCAACGAATTAATTTATGAAGGATTAGGTTTAAGTGCTGTTTTCGGAGGACTATTCCTCTGGTCGCGCTCTGGTCTCGTCAGCAAAAATACCGCCCTTTTAGCCGCACAAGCGCAATTACAGCAAAGTAACTCAGATTTGTTGGCTCAAGTCAAGGGTTTAGACGTGGCGCAATCAGACTTAAAAGACGAAAATCAGCAGCTGCACGCCAAAATAATTTACATAGAACAACATTCCGCCCAATTACAGCACAAAGCTACGGATTTAGAAAATTCTCTCCAGTCCCTCCAGCAAGCTGTCCAGATAGGTGAGAGTGAAATTGAACAACTGAAAACCACCGCTAAGGAAATAGAAGCGGAGAAAGCTGGTCTGATGGAGCAGTTAGAGGGAGAAAAAGCCCAAATTACTAGCCTAGAGGCACAGATTCAAACTTTAGAGCAGCAAAAAGGTGAAATTAACCGTCAATTTGATTTGACCAAAAAACAGACCACCTCTCTCTATAGTCAAATTCAGACCCTAGAACAGGATAAAACTCTCTTACAGCAAGAGCTAGAAAAAGCCGAGGAATTAAGGGCAAAAGTGGCCGATTTAGAGTATAAAAACCAAGAATTAAGCGATTTAGCCGCCCAAATTCCCATCTGGCAAGGTCAAATTCAAACCTTAGAACAGAATCTGGCTCACCAAACAGAACAGTATGAGCGAGGACAGCAAGAAATAGCCAGCTTACAGGGTCAAATTACCGGGTTAGAGCAGCAAAAAAAGTCTCTCAGCGAAGATTTAGCCGTAAGTCAAACTCGATCGCTCTCTTTAGGGCAAGAATGCGACAATTTAACTATAAAACTGCAAGAAACCGTCGCTCAAGTGGCGGCTATAACCGACGAAAAGGACAGTCTCGGCGCTCGTCTCGAAGCAGCTAAACTGGAGTTACAAGCTTTAGAAGTCCAGAAAGAGGAATTATCGGCAGAATTAACCACTGCTGCCGAAAAAATTGCTGATTTAGAAGGGCAATTACAGGGATTAACCCAGTTACCCCAACAATTGGCTGATTCTCAGGCAAAAATTGCTGATTTAGAAGGGCAATTACAGGGATTAAACCAGTTACCCCAACAGTTAGAAACCTATCGGGAAAATATTGCTAATTTAGAGATTCAACTACACCAATTAAGTGCCGAAAAAGACCAATTGGAAGCCACAACTTCCCGTCATATCGAGGAATTAAGCCAACAAAATCGCCAACTAACTGAAGGTTTAGAAGCCCAAAAAATGGCGGCTAAAGCTTTAGAAAAGGAAAAAATTAAGTTTGAGGGCGAGTTAGCAACTAAGCAAGCAGAAATCGCCGCTTTAGAGGTTAAAATTCAAAACCTACAGCAAGAAAGAGACTATTTCTCTCGACAAACTGCTCCCATTATTACTAATGAACCAGAAGCAATTATTAGTGAAACTCCAGTAGTAGCAGAACCAGAAACCCCCCCGGTGATTGCCAAGGAAACTCCGGTAGTAGAAGAACCGGAAACCTCTCCGGTGATTGCCAAGGCGACTCCTGTGGTGACAGCAGAAAAAATCACGGTTGCCGATACAAGTTTAGAAGTGCAACCGGCAGCAAAGATAGTCCAAAAGAGTCAAGAATCCGCAGAAAATCCCCTAAGAGGAAAAAGCGTAGTTATACTAGGAACCTTCAGCAAAATCAGTCGCGAGAAAGCGAAATCATTGATTATTAATGTCGGTGGTACTGTTACCGGTTCCCCCAGTGCGAATACTGATTATATTCTCCTCGGTAAAGCTCCCGGTGAGAAACTCAAAAAGGCTCAAAAATTAGGCATAAAAACCATTTCAGAAGCCCAATTTCTGCAAATGGTAGAATCCTAAAACAGTTATCAGTTATCAGTTCACTGTTCACTGATTACTGTTCAATGAAAATACACCCCACACCTCCCCTTTCCCTTGATTACCAAAATTATGAGTCAAAAAATTGCCTTTTTAGGATTAGGAGTAATGGGAGCGCCTATGACAGCTAATCTTGTCCGTCGAGGTTTTGCTGTCAATGCTTGGAATCGCAGCCCAGAAGCGCCGGGGATAATCATTGCCAGGGCATCAGGTGCGAACATTTGTTCTAGTATCGCCGCCGCCGTCAGGGATGCCGAGATTGTCTTTACCTGCGTCGGAGATGTGCCTGACGTGGAAGCGGTAATTTTAGGACCGGGGGGTGTCATGGAATCGGCAGCGGTGGGAACTCTGGTGGTGGATATGAGTACCATTGGCTCTCAAGCCGCTAGGATGATTGGTAAAAAGCTAGAGGAAAATAATCTCCGTTTTCTCGATGCTCCCGTCTCTGGGGGCGATATTGGGGCGAAAAACGGCACTTTAACCATTATGGTGGGGGGGAAAGAAGCGGATTTTCAGACTTGTTTGCCCTGTTTTCAAGCCATGGGCAAAACTATTCGCTGGTGTGGCGAAATCGGCAACGGACAAGCGGTAAAACTCTGTAATCAAGTCTTGGGGGCGGTTCACATGGTGGCGCTGTGTGAGGCTCTAAAAATGGCAAAAATTCAAGGATTAGACCCCAATTTAGTCATAGAAGTCTGTAAAACGGGGGCGGCGGGTTCTTGGGCGTTGGAAAATTTGGGACCAAAAATCCTCGCCCAAGATTTACAGCCAGCTTTTATGATTGAACATATCTTAAAAGATTTGCGATTAGTCAAAGAAACTGCCCAGACAGCCGGGGAAATTCTGCCCGGGACAGATTTAGCGGAAACTCTATTTAAAGTAGTAGCGGAATTGGACGAAGGCAAGGGAATTAAACAGGGAACCCAAGCGATGATTCGCGCCTACGATTAAGCATTTTGTTGACGATAAATATCATCGGTACGGGCAGCCATGATGAAATCATTTTGATGTAATCCCCCCACGTCATGGGTCCACCAAGAAACGGTAACTTTACCCCATTCTGTCAATAAAGCGGGGTGATGGCCTTCTTTTTCCGCCGCTTCTCCCACGGCATTAGTAAAGGCGATTGCCCCTTGAAAATTGGCAAATTTATAGAGTTTTTGCAGACGGGGAATACCCTCGTATTCTAAGAGATTCCAATCGGGAATTTTAGCCTGTAAAGCGGTAATTTCCTCGGCAGTGATAGGAGAAGAACCCGATTGATAAGGTTGACATTTTTGTTGGGCAAGTTCGGTCATAGGGGTATCAATCTAGATTTTTTAAGTAAGTAGTTATAATTAAATTGAAGATAGATTTTGCCTCTGATCCCCCCTGCCCCCCTTGATAAGGGGGGTATCTGACAACTTTTAACACCTACCTACTTACCTTTATTATAGATGAAAATCCCCCAGAGAAATTTTTTATTCTTCCTCTGACTCTGGAGAACTTACCCAAGGGGTAGAAGATTCGGCAGCTTTCGGGAAAGAAAAAGATTTTTTCGGAGGAGAAGGCAATAATTCCAATTGTCGATTACCAGTTTTATAGCTAGTTTTATTTTTCTGCTCTCCCCGTCGTCGTTGGGAGGTTTTTTCCTCCGTGGTATTTTCGGCTATCACTTCATACAAAATCGCCCGTTTATCCTCTTGTTGCCCTTTTCTTAACACCCGTCCTAAACGCTGAATATATTCCCTGGTGGAACCGGTTCCCGATAAAATAATCGCGATGCGCGCTTCCGGCACATCAACCCCTTCATTAAGAACATGGGAAGTCACCAGAATTTTGTATTCTCCCTGACGAAAACGGGTCAGGATTTCATGGCGTTCTTTCACGGGAGTTTGATGGGTTATGGCAGGTATTAAAAAGCTCTCGGAAATGCGGTAAACTGTGGCATTATCGTTGGTAAAAATTAAAATTGGTTCCGGATGGTGTTCACAGATTAACTCGGCTAAAACCCGCAATTTTCCCTGGGTTCCAGAGGATATTTCCTTCGACTCCCGGTGGGCTAACATGGCCCGGCGCCCTTCGCTACTTCTGGCACTAATCATGACAAAATTTTGCCAACCATCTAAACCGGACAAGCTGAGATTATTTCTTCTTAAAAAATCATTGCGAATTTTAATTGCTTCTTGATATTTTTCCTGTTCTTGGGCGGATAGTTTCACTTTAATTTGAATTATTTCATGATCCGCTAGGGCTTTTCCTGACAAGTCTTGGGGACTTTTTTGATAAACAATTGTACCGATAAGATAATCTAAATCTTGATGACTACCATCACCGCGATCCGGTGTTGCTGTTAAGCCTAAACGATAGGGTGCGATCGAATCTTCCGCTATTTTCCGAAAGAAATCCGATGGTAAATGATGACATTCATCAAAAATCAAAAAAGCGTAACGATTGCCAAGAGTTTCTGAATAAATTGCCGCACTTTGATAGGTGGCGATTAAAATAGCACTATTATCCTTAGAACCTCCCCCTAATAATCCCACCTCGGCATCGGGAAAAGCCGCCAACATCTGGGCATACCATTGGTGCATTAAATCAATAGTCGGCACGATAATTAAGGTACTGCGGGGAGTCGATTGTAGAGCTAATTGGGCAAGATAGGTTTTGCCGGCAGCGGTGGGAAGGACAATGACACCCCTTCTCTGGGATTTTTTCCAAGCGATTAACGCTTCCGTTTGGTGGGGGTAGGGTTCCCGTTCAAAACTGGCAATTAATTCTAAATTGTTGAAAGCTTTTGCTTCATCTTGGAAGTTAATGCCCTCCTCCTGTAGAGTTTCCACGAGAGGACGATAATGAATGGCCAAAATGCGAAATCTTTCGATACGATCATCCCAAGTGGCAAAATCTAGCCATTTTTTCCCTTTTGGTGGTGGATGGAGAATTAAGGTTCCTCGCTCATATTTGAGGGTGGGTAAGCGCATTTTTCAGTTATCAGTAAACAGTAAACAGTTATCAGTAAACAGAACGTAGGTTGGGTTGAAGCATGAAACCCAACGCCCGCTCATGTTACGCTACCGCTAACCCATCCTACAAATAATTGTGCCTCCCTACTTATCAGTTATCAGTTATCAGTAAACAGTAAACAGTAAACAGTAAACAGTATAAGTGAACTGAAAACTTACATCTGATAACTGATAACTGATTCAAGGCTGACGGCGGTAAGATAGCTTATCGTTAGATCATATTGATCAGGTTAAAAAAAGAGTGTGAACTAACACACTCTCAGCATATCGAAACAGCCAAAGTTTTGCAATAGATTAAATCTTTTCGGTTAGCTTAGTCAGAACGCGATTGGAACGTTCCACAAAAGCTTGCATTCCCTCGGCATCAAATCCTTTTTGAGCGATTAAAGCTAAATCATAAACGTGCTGACAGAGCATTTTCGCTAATTGCGCCGATGGAGATTCGCCGCTACCAGTAACAATACTTCCCTGACTAATCTGGATAATTTGTTGAATTAGGGGATGATTAGTATTAATCATCAGAATATGTTCTTCGGGGAAAGCCATGGCTTTTTGTTGCATCATTGCCGTCATTTCCTGTAAGCGTCGCATCGCTTCTGGAAGTAAGACAATTGCTGGGGGAGTACCTTGGGGATCATCGGATTTCAAGGCTTCAGTTTTGATATTGATGCGGGAATTATCGAGGGCTTTGGCGAAGATTTCTTTGATCAATTCAGCCCGGGTTTTATTACTACCGGGATCGATAATTTCACTAGCTTGATCCTGTTCGAGCAGCGTCGAGTCTAATTCAGAATCAACCCGGGTGAATTTCACATCGGAGTATTCTCTTTCTAGGAAAGGAATAAAATAATTAGTATCGATGAAAGAATCAAAGAAAAGGATTTCTAAGCCTTGATTTTTGTAGAGTTCAACGTAGGTGGATTGGCTACGAGGATCGGTACAGTAAAAAACTCGATTTTCGTGGCGTTCTTTATGGCGTTCTAGGTAGGCTTTGAGAGTAGTATAACCTTCCTGTTCGATCGCTTCTAGGGGAGTTTTCGCCGTTGCTTCTTGCCATGCGTCACCTTCGGCGGTTTGCACTGCCACTTGTACTGGGGTTTCTGGGGGTTTGTAGGTAGTCCGATAGATTAAAATATCTTCTACCTGCTGTTTAAATTTATCCTCTTTCAAGGAACCAAATTTAATAAAAGTTCCCACATCTCCCCAACAACGAATATATTCTTTTGCGTCTTCATTGTAGAGAGATTTGAGGCGATCAGCAATTTTTTTGGCAATAAAATCGGCAATACGGCGAACGGTGCGATCTTTGGTTAAAGCACTTCGAGACACATTTAAAGGAATATCTGGACTATCGATAACTCCTCGCAAGGGGATCAGAAAATCGGGAATAATTTCCTCGCAATGATCGCTGACAAAAACCTGATTACAGAATAACTTTAACTGTCCTTTTGAGACATCCACATCCGGTCTGAGTTTGGGAAAATAGAGAATGCCATTGAGCAGGAAAGGATAATCAGTATTCAGATGTACCCAGAGTAAAGGTTCTTCTTGGAAAGGGTAGAGATAACGATAGAATTCTAGGTAGTCTTCTTTAGTCAGATTTTGAGGAGATTCTTTCCATAAAGCCCGTTGTTGATTAATCACTTCCCCATCAATTTTAATGGGAACGGGCATAAAATCTGAGTAGGTTTTGACTAACTGGCGAATGCGGGCAGGTTCTAAATATTCCCCTTCCTCATCCATTAAAGTTAGGGTGATAGTGGTGCCGATTTGGCTACGGGAAGAATCGGTTAATTCAAACTCCGGAGAACCATCACAGCACCAATGGACAGGGGTAGCCCCTTCCTGATAGGAAAGAGTATCAATCTCTACCTTTTTAGCCACCATAAAAGCCGAATAGAAACCTAGGCCAAAATGACCGATTAAATCGTTGGCTGATTTTTGGTATTTATTGATAAATTCTTCCGCACTGGAAAAGGCAACCTGGTTAATATATTTCTTGATTTCTTCCGCCGTCATCCCGATACCATTATCGGTAATTGATAGGGTACGATTTTCTTTATCGATGGCGAGATTAATTTCTGGTTCGGGGACTTCTCCTCTCGCTTCTCCTGCTAAAGAAGCCATTTTTAATTTCGAGATGGCATCAACACTATTGGATATCAATTCCCGTAGAAAAATTTCATGGTCAGTGTAGAGAGATTTTTTGATAATAGGGAAGATATTCTCGGTATGAATCGTGATATTACCTTTTTCGAGTACCGTCATACGTTCAATCACTAAGGGCTTGACTATTCTAACTTTTTTATTTTGCTCGATAATGGCACTATTGATCACAGAGCGATTGCCCAACTTTTTCTAGGGTGATAACCGTACCGATAAAGGCATTTAACGGCAGCAGGGCGATTTCTAGAACTCGATCGCAAAAATTAGGGGTAAGTGCCAGATTATCGCAGTTATTGATGACTTTTTGACTTTTGCAAGCGGTTGGTTGAGATTTGCTGATTGAGCCAGAATTGCAGTAGCTCTACTGTTTACTTTGCAGATATCCCTCAATCAAAATATCGGGATTGAGATAATTAACCGTGACATTTTCTAACTGTAAAGCTTGGCTCATTAGCTGGAAACCTAAATCACCCACGGCAGTGGGTGCATTAATTCCCCCGATGATTTTGGGCGCGATAAAAGCGATAATTTTTTGTACCATGCCCTCAGCGATCGCCGATGCACTTAAACCGCCGCCGCACTCCCACAAAACCTGACAAAATCCTCTCTGATAGAGATTTTCCATCACTAAAGTGGGTGTCACCTCGGTGAGTTCGATCACTTCCACGCCTTTTGTTAATAATTGTTGCTGAAGCTTGACATTAGAATCAATTTGTGTATAGACAAGCGTGGGAAATTGACTGGTATCCCAAAGATGGGCCGAGGGAGGTAAATCGAGCGATCGAGTCATGACCACGCGCAGGGGATTATGATCGGAGAGGCCGTGAGTGGTGAGGTGGGGATTATCTTGACGGACAGTGCTACCGCCGACGATAATCGCATCACAGGCCGATCGCAGTCGATGGACTATTTGGCGAGAAGCGGGGCTAGTAATCCAAGTGCTATGACCGCTAGTGGCGGCAATTTTGCCATCGAGAGTCATGGCATATTTGAGGATACCGAAGGGTTTTTTAGCGGTGATGCGATGGATAAAACCCTGATTGAGTTGAAGACATTCGGACTCCTCCACTCCCACCAGCGTCTCGATGCCTGCCGATTCTAATCTTTGAATGCCTTTCCCCGCCACCAGGGGATTAGGATCGATCATCCCCACCACCACTTTTTTAATGCCTGCTTGCACAATTGCCTCGCTACAGGGGGGAGTACGTCCATAGTGGTTACAGGGTTCGAGATTGACGTATAAAGTGGCACCACGGGCTTTTTCTGCCGCCTGTCTCAGGGCGAAAACTTCTGCATGGGGTTGTCCGGCCCCCGGGTGAAAACCTTCGCCGATAATTATACCCTCGTGAACGATCACAGAACCCACCAAAGGATTAGGAGAAGTCCGCCCCAAGGCTTGCCTAGCAAGGGTTAGACATCTTTGCATCATTGTGCGATCGAATTCCGTTGCTCGGGCCATGGTTTATTTCTCCAAAGGAGGGGAGACTTTATCAGTGATCAGTAATCAGTAATCAGTAATCAGTGATCAGTGGGAAGCTTTTTTCAGTGTTGCCAAAGGCACGGCGTAGCCGTCCAGTAAACAGTAATCAGTGAACTGAAAACTCACATCTGATAACTGATAACTTATCTACTATTGTTATTTAAAAGTGAAACGTATCAGAGGATACAGAAATCTCAAATAAAAAAAAACAAAGATCAAAAAACATTGACTACTCACACCCCAAGATAAATCCCTAGGCGTTTGGTCTTCTGAAATGATTGACCTCTGTTCCTAGGATTTAGCGGTTGAACGGACATAATTGCTCGGTAATTATTTTCAACAGTAATGAATCGACCTACTAACTCAAAAAAGTAAATGAATTAACGATGAAACGAATTGCTCGAAAATCTGGGGAACTTGTCGGTTTGTTACCGAAAATTAACCCTGTCTGGTTAGCCTGTGTTCCCTTGTCCGCGATTATTTTTGTGGTTTGGAACGCGGCCGTACACGCCCAGGATGCGAAACCCCTAACCCCCGAAGATGTCCAAAACGCCCTCAATACAATCTGGGTTTTAATTGCCGCCATCCTCGTGATCTTTATGAACGCGGGTTTTGCGATGCTAGAAACGGGATTCTGTCGCCAGAAAAATGCCGTTAACGTTCTCGCCAAAAACCTGATCGTTTTCGCCCTCTCCACCATATCATTTTGGGCGATCGGTTTCTCCCTGATGTTTGGGTCTGTCAGTAACGAATTTTTCGGTACAGGAGGCTGGTTCCTTAGCAGTAGCGATCCTGCCACCTACGCCATGCCTGCCTCTTTGCCCACCTCGGTGTTCTTCCTGTTCCAAGTCGCTTTCGCGGGAACGGCGGCAACCATTGTATCTGGGGCGGTGGCAGAACGGATTAAATTCGTCGATTTCCTCGTTTTTAGCTTAATTATCGTCGGTATCATGTACCCGATCACCGGTCACTGGGTTTGGGGTGGCGGTTGGTTAGCCGACCTTGGTTTTAAAGACTTCGCTGGTTCGACGGTGGTCCACTCGGTGGGTGGTTGGTCTGCTTTAACCGGGGCGGCAATTCTCGGCCCGAGAATGGGTAAATACATCAACGGTCGCACCAGTGCCTTACCCGGCCATAACATGAGTATCGCGACCCTGGGTTGTTTAATTCTCTGGATTGGCTGGTTCGGGTTTAACCCCGGCTCTACTTTGGCAGTTAATGAAACTGTACCCTATATCGCTGTCACCACTAACCTCGCCGGGGCTGCAGGTGGCATTGCCGCTACCTTTACCGCTTGGGCGAAAGATGGTAAACCCGACCTTTCGATGATTATTAACGGTATTCTCGCCGGTTTAGTAGCCGTTACTGCCGGTTGTGATGGTGTATCCTATTGGTCGGCGGCAATCATCGGTTTAATTGCCGGTGTAGTCGTGGTTTACTCGGTGTCTTTCTTCGATAACCTGAAAATTGATGACCCGGTGGGTGCAACTTCCGTTCACCTCGTCTGTGGTGTGTTTGGAACTTTAGCCGTCGGTATCTTCAACAAAGATGCGGGTTTAATCACCGGTCAATTCCAACTGTTTATTAACCAAATTATCGGAATTGTGGCAGTGGGAGCATTTACCCTGATTGTTAGTGGTATTGTTTGGACAATCCTTAAGGCTACCCTCGGTATTCGTGTTACTCCCGAAGAAGAAATGGAAGGTTTGGATGTGGGTGAACACGGAATGGAAGCCTATAGCGGTTTCGTCAAGGAGTCCGATATCGTTACTGGTGGCTATTATGCTTCCAGTGTTGACATGGAAACGCCCAGCAGTCGTTAGGGTGAACCTTGTAAAGATAGATTAATTAGATCCCCGACAAAGTTAAAGAGAAAAGGAAGAAGGCCTCGCCCCGATGCGATCGGTGGCTATAATTAGCTTCTAAACCTTTTCTCTTTCGGTTTTTTGTCTCTTTCCAGACAGAAAAAATTAATCTTGCTACTAGGCACCAACCGTCAATGAAAAAGATCGTAGGAATAACCATGCTTTTGCTGGGACTGGGATTCAATTTCGGAGTTGCCCCGGTTTTTGCGGAAACCGTCGCCGCCGCTCCCCCCAATCCGATTAGTGCTGGAGATACAGCTTGGATGCTGATCTCCTCAGCTTTAGTTTTATTAATGACCCCCGGACTGGCTTTTTTTTATGGGGGTTTAGTACGTTCGCGTAACGTCCTCAACACCATGATGATGAGTTTGGTAGCCATGGGCGTAATTGGTGTAACTTGGGTGCTTTGGGGTTATAGTCTCGCTTTTGATGTCACCCCGGGTAAAAGTGGTTTTGGTGAAGGGATTGAAGCTTTTATCGGTGGTCTGGATTGGATTTTTCTCAACGGAGTCACCGCCGCCGCACCTGACAATATCGGTTATGCACCCACCGTTCCCCATCAAGTGTTTATGGTCTATCAGATGATGTTCGCCATCATCACCCCGGCTTTAATTTCGGGTGCGATCGTGGAACGGGTCAACTTTAAGGCCTATTTTTGGTTTTTACTGCTTTGGTCCACCTTTATCTATTCTCCCCTAGCTCACTGGGTTTGGGGTAAGGGTTGGTTGGCAGCCACTGGGGCGCTGGATTTCGCCGGTGGAACCGTTGTTCACATTAGTTCTGGGATTTCCGCACTGGTGGCCGCTTGGGTAATCGGTCCGCGGCGTAGTTTTGGAACTCAAACCTATGCACCCCATAATGTGCCGTTTGTTCTCCTCGGTATCGGTTTACTCTGGTTTGGTTGGTTTGGTTTTAATGGGGGTAGTGCGCTTTCCTCTAGTTCCCTAGCTACGACAGCCTTTGTTAATACCACGATCGCCGCTTCGGCTGGTGGTTTGACATGGATGCTGATAGAATGGATTTTACGGGCTAAACCGACAGCGATCGGTATTGCTAGCGGATTTTTGGGGGGATTAGTGGGTATTACTCCCGCTGCCGGTTTTGTTCTACCCATCGGTGCGATTCTGATTGGTTCGATCACTGCCCTTACCTGTTTTTTTGCGGTTAGTCTCCGGGCAAAATTGCGCTTTGATGACTCTTTGGATACCTATCCTGTCCATGGTGTGGGTGGGACAATAGGGGCGCTGCTTACGGGGGTTTTTGCCACTAAATCGGTTAATTCCTTGGGTAATGACGGTTTACTATTTGGCAACCCCGGCTTAGTCTGGACGCAATTTGTTGGCGTTGCCGCTACTTATATCTTTGCTGCCGTGGGTACTTTTGTTATCCTGAAAGTTCTCAGTCTATTTATGGAGCTGCGGGTTAAACCGAATACGGAAGCGGAAGGGTTAGATGTGCCTCAACACGGAGAGGAAGCCTACGGACAGGAATTCGAGTTTGGTAGCAGCTTTTCCTACCAAGAAAATCCTCCTAGCACAAATCCTCGAGAAAATTATTAGCGATTCAATCGGCTATCAGTCCGGCCAACAGAGGCGAAATTTCGTCTCTGTGAAACTGGGCTAAAAAATTCCGTTTTTGGTCGTCTTGTCTCTGTCACCGGGGATTGTGATCCTGTCCGTCGCTGGCAAAGAATGCTCGATCGTTATTGTGCGAAGATTCTCCGAGACGGAGAAACTCTCTGCCAAGGCTTAATAATTGGCGATCGCTAAGGCGGATCAAGTTTGATCCAGATGGGCAAAACAGCAAAAAATTACCGATTCCTACTGACAAGAATCAAGAAATTTGTAAGCCAGCTAACTCAGCAATTGTATAGGTGGGTCTGCCTTTAACTTCCTCGTAAATTCTGCCGATATATTCTCCTAGTATTCCGATGCTAATTAGCTGTACAGAACCCAGAAAAAATATAGCGATCATAATCGTGGCAAAACCCGTGATCGGTGAGTCGGGTTGCTGTAAACGCCAATATAATACTAACAGAGCCATAATCAAAGATATCAGGGCAGAAAATAATCCTAGATAGGTGGCAAAACGTAAGGGGACACGGGAAAAAGATACTAGGCTATTAATAGCTAAAGATAATGATTTGCTAAAGGTATATTTTACTTCCCCGGCAAAGCGCGCATCCCGCTCAAATTTAACCGCAGTTTGTGGAAAGCCAATCCAAGCGCGCAACCCACGAATATAACGATTTCTTTCCGGGAGAGAATTTAATAGATCTACCACCTGACGATCCATTAAACAAAAGTCTCCTGTATCGGCGGGAATATCCACATCAGCTAGTCTTTTAAGCAAACGATAAAAGAGATATGCCGTCAGTTTTTTAAACCAACTTTCTTGTTTTCTTTTGGTTCTTTGGGCATAAACTACTTGATAACCCTCTTGCCATTTTTCAATCATTTGGGGAATTAATTCGGGTTTGCTGAATAATGGTAAAACCCTTTTAAAATAAAGCTTTTGACCTGTTAAAGTCCGATGTTAGTGCTGCGAAAATAGGATTGGGACGTTCAAAAACCTTGCATTATCCTTCTTGTAGTACATCGCTTGGTACAAAAAACAAGGGCAACAAAGCCTAAAACGACCGGCTCCTGACGACCGGCTACTGACTCCTACCCCCAGGAAAAACTTTTTCAGCAGACCCTAT
>NZ_JAPZQM010000348.1:0-1613 GCF_027530565.1 Microcystis sp. LE19-10.1B
CTTAAAACCTGTCAGCTTTTTTGCCGCATCTTTCAAGCTTGATTTGATTTTTTCAGTCAGTTCAGTTACCATAGTTGAGAGTGAGAGTAACAAGTTGCTTCTCTAGTCTAGATGGTAATTTATTAATACGCAAGTCCCTAACAACAGTTTTTCTGAGAGGTTGTGGACGTGGTGAAACAGAAGAAAACGGTGATGATTCCCGTCGAGATGGTCGAGACTATCTCATGGTCGGAGGAGGCGGGATTGAAGTTAAAGGAGATTCGGGAGGGACAGGGACTATCTCGCAATAAGTTGGTAAATAAGATTAGGGATGCCGGTCGGGACATTTCACCCCAGCACATCCAAAAGTTGGAGACTGGTTTCAAGGCAATAACGGCAGAAACTCAAACGGCCAAGAGCGTCGGCACGGCTACCCTCCGAGCGATTCTCGACGCTTTGGATTACCCGCTCGATCGGTTCCTCACCGAAATCGGTCACAAGTAAACCTCCTGAGTGCCTTTTTAATCCCCGAACCAAACCGACGATAACTTCCGAAATTCTCTTGCTTCCAATTGAAGCCTTTTTTTTTAGGGACTATACTGGATTTATCCGTTAGTTCCGCATACCCTTCAACTATTCCAGCTTTTTGTCCCCTCGATTCGGTATTTATTTTTTATTCTTAACCCCTCGGAGATGAAAAATTATGCAACAAGCCGCCTCCTTACCCGATCGCTACCGAATAGGAAAAACCCAGTTTTACGAACGCCGTCAGCACCTGATCCGCTTGGGTTACGCCATGGAAGCCGAGAAACACGGACGAAACAGCTACTACAGTGATGAACAGGTGCAAATATTCGATGACCTAAACACCTACTATAAGAAATGGGGTACTCTCGAAGGTTTTCCGAGTGCTCCCCCCGAAATCGCTGATAAACAGACCAAAACCGAGAAAAATTCCCCCGTAACTAACGCCCAGACGGGATTAGTTCAGCGAGAGAGTGAAAAAGTCATAAACGATTCCGTCGATGCCGAAGAAATCTTCGTTGATACCAATCCCTTAGAAGACATTCAAGAAAATAATTTTCGTCGTGTGGATGAGGCCGCCCAGTTTGCCGCCGCCCAGAATCTCGTCGCTTTCAACTACCTGACCGTCAACTACTTGACATCCTCGCCGCCGTAAAACGGACGGCGATTCCCAAACCTCACGATTTAGGTTTCTGTTTCTTTCCCTTGCGGGGTTCCGCACCTGCCTTAACAGATTTACTCTGTTCTGGTCTTATGGTCGCTCTACAGACTGACACCGCAAGCCCTGCGGCCAAAATATTTTTACTGGCGTTAATATCTCGGTCGTGGTGAGTCCCACAGTCTGGACAGTCCCATTCTCGAACATTTAACGGCATTTTCTCAGCAATATACCCGCAATTACTACACCTTTTAGAGCTAGGAAACCATCTATCTATTTCGATGTAATTTTTCCCGTACCAACGGCATTTATAGGCTAATTGTCGGGTGATTTCTCCCCAACTAACATCAGATATTGCCTGAGATAATTTCGGGTTTTTGACCATATTCTTGACGGCTAAATTCTCAACCACAATCGTTTGGTTTTCACGAACTAATTGAGTGGTTAGCTT
>NZ_JAPZQM010000037.1:0-4441 GCF_027530565.1 Microcystis sp. LE19-10.1B
ACCCTTATAGAGAAAGGCATTTAGCGATTTTTGTCAATTGTTTTTGCTCTAGAGCGAACTAATCAATTAAGTCTCTTGCCAGATAAGGATTTAGTCGATTTATGCCCCCCTATCGAACCATACCAAGTAACGAAGAACCCAATTTTTTACAAAAAAATAACACAAAACAAACCGCTAGTAGGAGAACTGACCCGAATGTTAGAGGAATACCGCCAACACGCTGAATAAAAGAGCATTGCTTGGCATCCCTCCCCTCAATGCCACCAGACCTCCCAACTTTGTGAACTCCTCAAAAATCCCCCTGAAGAACAGAAGGAATAACTCTTAAGTTTATTGTAACCGTTCAGGGGGGGGGGGATGTCAAGCCGCCAGTGGCATTGACTCTGTGGAAGGACTCTCCAGGGGCAGCAGAGAGGGAGAAGAACTGCCTTTCCTAGAGGCATGGATACTACTCTCTCACAGTAGCCGCTCTTTTCTACGTCTTTTTAGATTATCAGATTTTGTCCCCCCCTGAACTAGGGTTGATTCATTGTAGGGTTGATTCATGAATCAACCCTACCCCCTGAACAGTTACTTCAAGGGAGAAAAAGCGATCGGGCTATAATAGAGAAAATTTCATTTTAACTTGAGAAAATTCATTATGACAGCTACTATTGAAGACATTCGGGAAATACTAAAGGAATTGGCCCAATCCCAACAAGAGTTATCCCAAGCTCAAAAAGAAACAGATAAGCAAATTAACAGGGTTAGTCAGCAGATTGGGGAGTTGGGCAATCGTTTAGGAGAATTTGTCGAGTGGCAAGTGCGTCCTGCGGTGGTGCGTCTGTTTCAGGAGCGGGGTATTGATGTGCATGAGTTTCACCCTGGCATTTCGGTAAAACGGGATAATGAGGGTTTAGAGATTGATCTATTGGTAGTAAATGATACCGATGCCATTTTAGTGGAGGTCAAAAGTAAGTTAACTCAAAGGGATGTGGATGAGCATTTACAACGTTTGGCCAAGTTTAAGCGGTTAATGCCTCGTTTTCGAGATGTAAAGGCTTTGGGAGCGGTGGCAGCGATGATTGTTCCCAATGAGGTGGCGAGTTACGCTTGTCGTCAGGGTTTATTTGTGTTGGTGCAGTCAGGGGAAAATGTAATAATTTTAAATGATGCGGAGTTTACGCCCCGGGTTTGGTAGGTTTAGCTTTCGTTCCACCCCCTCGCCCGCAAGACTGTATCTTAGAATACATTTTACCCACCAGATCCAAGAGAGCCATGAGAGTGAAGAGATTGAAAATTTAGAGATTTTATTTTTCTCCAAACGTTTAGAGTCTCAAACCCAATTTGAATTACTATTAGAGGAAAATTTAAAAATGACTGAGCCATTAACAGCAGGTTTACTTATCACCTTAGCAGTACAAGAGTTTGTGAAGTCTGGGACGGGAGATTTAGCGAAACGCTTTACGGCTGAAGCTTTGGCTAAGATTCCTGTTTTATGGTAAAAGATCAAAACTCGCTTGGTAATGATTCGGTAGTAGTGGCGTAGCCCTCTTGCTTACCTGGTATGAATTGTGTAAAATATTTATTAATAAAAATAATTGGAACCCGCTCAGTCTTTAAACCTCTAGCTTGATCATGACTTTTCTGATAAATATCTTTTTCTGGCTCCTGTCTGGCTTACTCAAATATCAGTCTAGCACCGAACAAAATACCCCCTTCACCTCTATTCCCCTGTCCTAATTGTGGTTCTCACCGTAGGATCAAGAATGGTTCTATTCCTAAGGGAAAACCCAAACGTCAATGTAAAGAATGTGGTCGTCAGTTTGTGAGCAATCCCACTAATAAAACCGTCTCTGACGAAACCAAACAATTAATTGACAAACTCTTACTCGAACGAATTTCCTTACGAGGAATTGCTAGAGTAACTGGAGTGAGTTGGTCATGGTAACAAAACTATGTTAATAATAAATTTAGCCAAGTTCCTCGCCAGGTATAGGTAACAGACAAACCTAAAGGCAAATTAATCATAGAATGTGATGAGTTATGGTCATTCGTATTTTGTCAGAAAGTCAAGGTATATATTTGGTTAGCTATCGATAGAACTACGCGAGAAATTATTGGTTGCTATGCGCGGAGATAGGAGTCGTCAATCAGCCAAAAAACTTTGGGGCCAGTTTACCAGGTGTTTACCGACAATGCGCGGCTGCTTACACAGACTTTTGGGAGTCCTATAAGACAGTAATTCCTAGTAAACGTCATCGACTGGTCGGAAAAGAAACTGGTCAAACCAATCATATTGAAAGATTAAATAATACCTTTCGACAAAGGATTTCTCGGTTGGTGAGAGAGAGTCTATCTTTCTCTAAAAAAATGGAGAATCACGTTGGGGAGCCCTTTGGTATTTTATCCATGACTACAATGCACAGCAAAGCAAAGGATTAAGCCGCCATCACTACTACCGAATCACCACCGCAAAAGGAACTTTTGAGTGGCATAGAAGACATTGTTTAGCTAAATTCCCCCCTGCTATACCCCCGCCCGCCCATTTTGTCAAGATTTTTATCATTTATATTTCTTATGCTTCATTTAGCTATTGATTACTCGATTAGGGATTGAGGGCGATCTCCCAGAGATGCGCGAAGGGGTGCGCTTTTCTAGGGTGCGGGGGGTTATAGTATCATCAAAGAAATACTCTAGCCGCCGATCGCTCTTTTCATTGGCCAAAGACAAACAAAATAACTAGCATTAAAATAGTTATAGTCTCCGTTTCGGTGTTCCCGTTGTCCCAGTTCCCCTGATAGGATTTAATCGATCGCTTAACTCTAGAGCTAAAGTAGAGATAGGGTTTAATTGGAGCCATGTATGGAAGCGATCGAATTTAGGACGGTTATTCATGACGGTCAAGTGAGCGTTCCCCCCCGATATTCTTCTCGATGGGAAGGTAAGATGATACGGGTGATTGTTTTGGATGACTCGGAAATCGTCCCCGATCCGGGCCAGAAAACTGAAAAAACCATGTTCGAGGCGATTTCTTTAAATACACGGGGATTTACATTCGATCGGGACGAGGCTAATGCCCGATAAAGTTTTTTTTGATAGTTTAATACTGGCCAGCGCTCTGGAAGCGGGCTGTCAAATTCTCTACAGTGAAGATTTACAAGATGGTCAGCGAATCGAGAATCAATTGATGATCGTTAATCCCTTTGGTTAAGTAGGTAGGTGTTAAAAGTTGTCAGACACCCCCCTTGATAAGTAGGGTTGATTCATGAATCAACCCTACTTATAATCAACCCTAGGGACTTGCGTGAGAATAATATCCCAATCGATCGGAGGGCGCAAGCTTTGCGCCCCTACAGTAACGGATTTTGTCGACAATGTAGGGGCGAACTGCGTTCGCCCAAAAGGTACATTATCAAAGCGCAAGTCTCCTACTATGAGTCAACCCCACCTTGATAAGGAGGGCAGGGGGATCAGTCGGTCAAAATTACTTTTCCAGTTTCCGGCCTTTGCACAATAAACCGACCCCGGCAACGGAGAGTAAACCGAGAACCGTCGCCGGTTCGGGAACGGTGGTAGTGCCAGCCGGGGTCAGGGAATAATTGGCGAGAACGAAGAGTTCAGGAAGAGTAGAACCGTAGGCACTGCCGGAAGCGAACAGGTCGGTCGTGTTACCTACAATAGCGTTAGGGGGCAAAAAGCCGAATCCATCAATACAATTCGTCGTGTTACAAGCGACAAAATCCAGTCCCGCTCCGTCTAGGGATAGCACCGCCTGACCCGTTACAACAACACCAGCAAGAATGCTATCGAGATAAGAACCTATGAACGGGAGGGCAGGAGCGGGAGAGCCGTTAAAGGTGGTATTACTGATAGAACTGACGAATACCGTGTTGTTATCCAGTTGCAGGGTTCCGTCAACCGTCGCAGTGATGGTTCCTAAGCTGGAGGTGTAGGAAAAGTTAAAAGTTGCGGCGCTGGCAACTGGTGCGAGGGTGGCGGTGGCTACCGTGGCGAGGGCGACGGAATAGCAAAAGGAACTTTTAAGTGGCATAGAATACATTGTTTAGCTAAATTCCCACCCACTATACCCTCCCCCCCCCCGATTTTGTCAAGGTTGTTGCTATTTATATTTATTATGCTTTATCTACCTATTGATTACTCGATTCGGGATTGAGGGCGATCTCCCAAGAGAGCGGCGAAGTGGTGCGCTTTTCTGGGGTGCGAGGGGCGATCGGTAAAATTGGCATACACTATAATTATCAGAGCGATCGATGTTTAAGTAGGTAGGCGTTAAAAATTATCAGATGCCCCCCTTATTAAGGGGGATCCCCCCGCCTATCGGCACCCCCCTTATCAAGGGGGGCAGGGGGGATCGGCACCCCCCTTATTAAGCTGTCCATTAGTCACATCTTTCTTAACATTTCAAACCTTTGTAGCACAAGGCTTTCAAGACTCGGTT
>NZ_JAPZQM010000226.1:0-24629 GCF_027530565.1 Microcystis sp. LE19-10.1B
AGTAAAAATATTTTGGCCGCAGGGCTTGCGGTGTCAGTCTGTAGAGCGACCATAAGACCAGAACAGAGTAAATCTGTTAAGGCAGGTGCGAAAAATCCTTCGGGAAAGAAGCAGAAACCTAAATCGTGAGGTTTGGGAATCGCCGTCCGTTTTACGGCGGCGAGGATGTCAACAATCTTGTCAAATTTTTGATTAACGTCCCTTTGTAGATTATCTATTTTTTGACTAACATCCTTAACGCTGTCTTTGATATCCTTTAAGACAGTTTCTAGGGAATAAGTGACGGTTTCTCCGGACATTCTGGTAAACTCCCCTTAGTTTCATCTTGATCCTTCTCCCATTCTTGCTTTATCCATGGGAGACTACCCTTTAATTATCACCCCAAAATATAGTGCCAGTGTTTGTTTCCCCAGCAGATACCGGCATCTGTCCCCTTTTGTCGATTAAATTTGTTAGATTTTGGAGGAGAAATGTTAACTTATTTTAAAATTTATGTTGAGCAGCACTGCTACCTATCCCATCGGGGGAACAGATATCGATCGCTTTGATTGTCGTCAAGTTTGGTATCCTATCTACTACGTCAAAGATTTAGACAAAAAGCAGCCCCAACGCTTTACCCTACTAGAAGAGGATTTAGTGATTTGGTGGGACAAAAATCAGCAAGAATGGCGAGTTTTCGAGGATAAATGTCCCCATCGTCTCGCTCCTCTCTCAGAAGGTCGTCTTAACGAAAGCGGACATCTAGAATGTCCCTATCACGGTTGGTCTTTTTCCGGGGGAGGAAACTGTGAATTTATTCCCCAACAACCGGAAAACAGTCAAGCTAACACCTCTCGACGCGCTTGTGTGCGCTCTTTTCCCACGGCTATCCGTCAGGGATTATTATTCGTTTATGCGGGTAATCCCGAAAATGCTCCCCTGACTGCGATTCCAATTATTGAACCCATGGAGGAGGATGCCGATGCTTGGATTTGTTTGGATACCTTTCGAGATCTACCCTACTCGGCCGTCACTTTAATCGAAAATATTATCGATTCTAGTCATGTTCCCTATACCCATCATCTCACCATCGGTAATCGGGCCAATGCCGCTCCTATGGAGTTAGAAATTATCGAGTCCAATCGTCAGGGATTTAAGGGAATTTGGCCCGAAGGACCGCGTAAAGGTAAATTAGGTCAACAATACAGCAATTTTATCGCCCCCGGATTCATTTACCACGATCTCACCTCGGAAAAGTTCGGACGGACTTTAACAGCTGTCTATGCAACTCCAATCCGTCAGGGAGAATGTCGTCTCTTTGCTCGTTTTCCCTTTAAATTTAACTCTAAACTGCCGAAATTCTTCATTAAGCTTACCCCCACTTGGTATTCCCACATCAATCAAAACGCTATTCTTGAAGATGATCAGATTTTTCTCTACTATCAAGAGCGTTATCTGCAAGCTCAGGGGGATAGTCGGAATTTTAGTCAAGCTTGTTATCTCCCTACCAAAGCGGATTTATTCGTGTTTGAGTATCGCAATTGGGTTAATCAATACCAAGCTGATCCTTTCGCCGGTCAACCTTTTCCCCCCCGACAATCAAAAGAGATTCTCCTGGAACGCTATCACTCCCATACCAAAAATTGTGCTGTTTGTCAAGGGGCTTTAAAAAATATTAATCGTCTGCGGGGGTTAACAATAGCGATCGCTATTGTTCTTGGTCTATCTTTACCACTTTTAGCCCTAATTTTCGGTCAATCGGCCCTCCTTCCCGTGACAGTGCTGACAGCATTAACTGTCCTTATGGTGGCAGTTTATTGGCGCTTGGGAGAACTGATAAAACAGTTTTATCAAGGACGGGAACTATTGCCGAGAAATACCGGCAAAAAGCGATAAAGCTGCCGAAAAAGAGCGGAAGTTAGGGAACCTGTTCCTCATTATCGACTTTGGGGGTTTGGTTTTGGGAAGATTGCTGAAGTTCTTGCCAGCGAGTTTCTGCCAGTTGTTTTTGTGTTTGCACTTCTCGGTCATTGGAACGATAACGAAGTGATTCTTGATAAGCTTGAATCGCTCGCTCGTATTGACCGAGTTTAAAGCAACTATTGCCTAAACTTTTCCAGGTTTCGGGGTTATCTTTTTGTCTTTGAATCGCCTGTTGATAGGCGATTATGGCTTGGGAATAGTCGCCTAAACGATACCAAGCGTTACCGATACCGATAAAAACTTCGGCTTTTTGGGAAGAAATGCGGCGAGCTTTTTCGTAGGATGCGATCGCTTCTTGAAATCTTTCCATTTGATGAAGTAATGCCCCTTGATTTAACCAAGCTTGATAATAATTAGAATTGGCTTTAGTTGCTTGAGTAAATGCCTCCAAAGCTTCTGACTTGCGGTCTAATTTTTGCAGAATAATCCCTTGACTATAGTGAGCTTGGGAAAATTGGGGATTAAATTGTCCGGCTTTGCTATAACTTTCTAAAGCATCATTAATTTTATTTAATTGATACAAACTATTACCTTTTTGATACCAAATTAAGGCATTATCCGATTCGAGCGCTAGAGCCTGATCGTAGGCTTTAACTGCCCCTTCATAATCCTCAATATTTTGTAATGACCAGCCTTTTTTATACCAGGTTTTGGCATCATTTTGCTGAAAAGTTAACAATTTGTCAAGAGCTTTTTGGGCGGCGGAATATTGTTGCAGTTCTAGATAGATATCGGCCTTACCTTGCCAAGCTTGACTAGCGGCAGGATTAAGAGATAAGACCCGCTCAAAACTTTCCAAAGCCTCTTGATTTTTGCCTAACTTATCTAAAGCTTGCCCGCGACCGAGCCAAGCTTGCCAAGCGGAATCTGGGTTAATTTGAATAGCTTTTTCGTAGGTATTTAAAGCTTCCGAGTATCTTTTTAAAGCTAATAAAGCATCAGCTTTTCCTTGCAATGCCTCAAGATAATCGGGATTAATTTTTAAGGCTTGACCATAGGAATTAAGGGCATCAGTATAGCGTTTGAGTTGATAAAAAGTCTGACCTTGTTGATAGTAATCAAGAGAATTACGAGAATTTTGCCAATAATCAAAACCCAGATAAGCGCCCGCTATTAAGCCAATTGTCCCAGAGACAACCAGGATTTTTGTTAGCCAAGATTTCCCTGGACGAGCAATCGGACCTTGAGGTTTCACCCCCTGGGTAGTTTTCGTGGCGAGATGATGAATTTTCCCTAATTTTCTCAGATCGATTAATGTTTCACCAGCGCTGGTATAACGCTGACGAAAATCATAGCGGATCATGCGCTCGATAACATAACTAAACTCGGCGCTAGTCATGGCCAAATGTTGCCAGAGAATTTCCCCCGTGCGAGCATCCAGTGGAATATCTTCGGGCTCTTTACCGGTTAAAGCTTGTAATCCAATAATACCAGTGGCATAGATATCGCTACTAAAACGCGGATAACCTTGGGCCTGTTCACTGGGGAAATAACCAGGGGTACCAATAGCGATGGTAGAAACGGTTTTACCTTCTTTAACCACTTGAGTGCTAATTTGTTTGACAGCACCAAAATCAATTAAAACCAATTGATGATCTTGGCTGCGACGAATAAGATTGAAGGGATTAACATCGCGATGGATCACCTGTTTCTGATGGACAAATTCGAGAATTGAGAGAATTTCTGTTAATAAAGCCACCACTTTCCCTTCATCTTGCCTATAGACACCGGCAGTAATTTCTGTGGCTAAATCTTCCCCTTCAATGTATTCTTGCACGAGGAAAAATTGCCCATTTTCCTCAAAATAAGCAAATAAACAGGGAATATGGCGATGAATGCCCAATTCTTGCAGGATTTTCGCCTCGGTTTCAAAGAGTCGTCTAGCGATGGCTACAGTTTCGGCATCCTGGCACTGGGGTTTAAATTGTTTGATCACACAGCGATTTTGATTGGGTAACTGGCGATCGCAGGCCAAGAAAGTTTGTCCGAATCCCCCTTTTCCCAATTGACGGATAATTTGGTAGCGATGACTAAGGATTTTTCCGGCAGCGAGTTCCATAGACGATGGCAATCCGAGGTTTTTTACTATTCTAGGCTTTTCGGCTCTCTTTTGCGGTCGATGGACAAAATGCGGAAACTTTCCCCACTCCACTTTTTTCCCTATAGAGAGAGAAAAAATTCCCTGTTGAGGGGACTGACATGACAGACAGAAAAAAATAATCTAGAAACAGAGAAAGTTCACTGTTGTTTTTTGAGAGGATAACCGCTATGTCTATGAATCCTGTTACTAGAGCCAGTACAGCTTTACTGATTACCCTGCTCATGGGGTCGATGTCCGGTACTTTTCCCGTCCTCGCTCAAAGTAATATTAATCGGCAACGTCTCATCGCTCAACAAATCTCGATTCCGGTGGGAACAGTTATCCCTTTGAATTACGAGAAAGCCGATAAAATTTTAGTTTCTAAAAGTGATGTTATTCCTCTGACTTTAACCGTAGCCAGAGATATTCGTAACCGCAATGGGATTGTGGTGATTGCAGCGGGAAGTGAAGTCAAGGGTACTTTAGAAGCAGCCGGCCGAGGTGTGCGGTTTATTGCCGATGAAATTCGCCTTGATGGGGGCAATCGCACCATTCCCCTCAATGCTACTTCGCGATTAATTACTACCACTGAAACCCTGCGTAAAGGGGCAAAAACTCAAGATATCTTAGGGGGAACCCTCGCCGGTGCGGGGGCAGCCACAGCGATCGCTGCTCTTACGGGCGATCGCAAGATCGAAGTTCTCGATGTCTTAGCGGGGGCAGCCGTGGGAACCCTTGCAGGATGGGGCTTACCGGCGGCGGGAATTGTCGGTGGTAGTTCCGTGCAGTTATACTCTGTTAACCCCGATCGAGATTTAAATATTACCCTGCAATCGCCCCTAGTGATCAGAGATTAGTTAGGGTCTGCTGAAAAAGTTTTTCGTGGGGGCAGGGTGTGGGGTGTGGGGTGTGGGGTGTAGGGTTTTACCGATTTTGAGGTAGTCAGTTACCTAATTTTCAGGGAAAAAGTCCAGGAATTTTACCCCCGATCACTCCAATGGTAGGCACTTTTTGAGGTCAAAAAAGTCTAAAAGCCTTATCCAACAAGGTTTTTAGATTTATTCAGCCAGCCCTAGTTAACGGCAAACCTTAACCAAATCCGCCAGCAGACGGATTTGGTGTCAACTCATTGGTTTAAGCTGCCCGCGCCTTTAAATTGCTTGTTGAGACGAGACGAGACAAGAGACAAGAGACAAGACCCCCCAACCCTACCCGACATCGGGGGGGCAAGGGGTGGCAAGGGGCGGCAAGGGGGGGGGGCAGCTAATCTAAGGATAGGCGGTTAAGATGCGTCTTAGTTTAATCGGAGCGATCGATTTGTTAGATTTTTAATAGTCGGTCTGTGAACCGATAGACAGAAACAGTCAAAACATCAGAATTCAGAGATCAAAGTATGAAACTTCCTACAGGGTTACGGCGAACTATTACCCACGCTTTAGCAACTTTTCTGGGAATTATGCTCGGTTTTAGCAGTTTAGCGGCGGTAAATGCTCAAAATCTGCCCAGCACTGCCGCCGATCTGGCCAGAATTCCCCCGGAGATGACGGCGGAAAGTTTTGTCGCTAAGGCAGTGGCGCGCACGGGTGCGGCAGTAGTGCGAATTGACACCGAAGCGATCATTACTCGTCCCAATAGCCCCTTTTTTGATGATCCTTTTTTTCAGGAGTTTTTTGGGGAACAGTTTCGTCTTCCCACCCAGCAGCGAGTTGCTGGCCAGGGATCGGGTTTTATTATCGATGGCAGTGGTTTAATCTTAACTAATGCCCATGTGGTCGATAATGCCGATAAGGTAACGGTAACTTTAAAAGATGGTCGTAGCTTCAAAGGAGAAGTACGCGGCACTGATGAGATCACTGATTTAGCCGTGGTGAAAATTAATCCCCAAGGGGAAAATTTACCTGTAGCCGTCCTCGGCAATTCCGCATCCATACAAGTGGGGGACTGGGCGATCGCAGTAGGCAATCCCGTCGGTCTAGATAATACGGTAACTTTAGGAATTATTAGCACGATCGGGCGCTCGGCGGCTAAGGCGGGTGTTCCCGATAAACGCATTGATTTTATCCAAACCGATGCCGCTATTAACCCGGGTAATTCCGGCGGTCCTTTACTCAACGCCCAAGGGGAAGTCATCGGCATCAATACGGCGATTCGTGCCGATGCCATGGGCATCGGTTTTGCCATTCCCATCGACCGGGCCAAGCAGTTACAAGCGACCCTAGAATCAGGTCAAAAGGTGGCCCATCCCTATATCGGTGTGCAGATGGTTAATCTAACTCCCGATTTAGCCCAGGCTAATAATCAAAACCCCAATTCTGCCATGATCGTCCCGGAAGTGTCGGGAATTTTGGTGGTGAAAGTCCTACCCAATACCCCCGCCGAAAAAGCCGGGATCCGTCGCGGGGATGTGATTGTTAAAGCTAATAATCAACCGGTTAGCGATGGCGGTCAGTTACAGGAAATGGTGGAAAAAACTGGAATCGGTCAATCTTTACCCCTCAGAATCAGAAGGGGGGAAAGGGCGATCGATCTCACCGTAATCACCGCCCAAATGTCAAATCAGTAATCGGCAGTCAGTGATCAGTTATCAGATGTGAGTTTTCATGCCTTGATTGAGCAGCGACGAAAATCTTTTCAGGACTCGTAGCGCCGATAAAGCCGCTGCAACTTGTCATAGAAACGCTTGCGGACTTTTTCCGGGGAGATCAGCAAGCAATCTTCTCCGTAGGGGAGAATTTCGCGGAAAAACCAGAAGCTACTCGTTACCTGTCGGGTAATCTGCCGGACGAGGGGATCGTTCGAGATCAATTCGTTGGCGATATCGATAGCGGTTTTAGTCCGGTACGATCGAGCTAATCCATCGAATAGCTGAAACTCGGCCGACACACTATCAAGCTGATTGCGCCATTTGCCCCTAGGGATTGGGGTAATTAAGGAATCGCTGGGGATTCGATCGAGCCGTAAACTCCAATTATGCTGTAGTTCGGAAATATCTTGATTTCCCTCGGTTTCCTCGCACCAACAATCGAGATATAAGCGATCCTCGTGACGATTGATAGCGGCATGGTAAAGATGGAATTGCCAGATTCGATCGCCGGCATCCTGATAGGATAACTGAAACGGTTGTTGTCGGAGAATGCAGCGATCGAGTTCTAACCGCCATGGTGGGGGAGGATTATCGAGGCGGTCTTCTAGCTCTTTGCGTAAGGGTCCCGGCAGTTCGCTCCGTTCTAATAGTAGTTTAGTTAGTTCTAGGGCGATGGGGATTTGCCCAGCATCGATGAGAGAATCGATCGCCTGTTGGAGCATCTGCAAGCGATCGGGCTTCCAGTCGTGATTAGGAGCGATTTTAAGCTTATTACGGGCAATTTCTTTGATTAACTTCGATATATTCGGTTTATCTCCCCAAAATAGCCCAAATTCACTGGCAAGGATTTCTAGGGACTGTTTTTCTTTTTCACTGACCGATAAAGTGATTGATTGTCCTATCCGGCTCATAGTTTATAAATATACGGACACTTTTTCTGTTAAGGTACTTGTCCATCCCTATTATCGTGGTTAGTATGGAAGATAGCAAGGAATTACGGACAGAAATTCATGGTAAATTATCAAGTAACGCTCAGGCCAGTCTATTCCTGTCCCGCGGACGAGATACCAGACGGGATCAAGGTTCCGCAAGGATGGCGGTTATCGTGGCATCAGGTGGAGACGTGGAAAGCACTCAACAATCCCGATGTCGATGTGATTTTCAATACGGCCATGACGGGGGACGGGAAAAGTCTAGCGGCCTACCTGCGAACTTTGCAAGGATATTTCCCGATTATGGGACTCTACCCAACCAACGAACTGGCGCGGGATCAGCGGGGTCAGATCGAGGCATATATTCAACGATTTCAACCAACGGATCAACCCCGGGTCAATCTTTTAACCGGTCCCGAGTTGGAATTGTACGCCGAACGGGATGGGAAAACGAAAGCGATCGCTCTAGAGACTCGATCGAAACAGTCGGAAATTCTCTTAACTAACCCCGATATTTTCCATTATCTGCATCGGGGGGCCTATTTAACCCCCTACGATAACCCCGATCAGCTATGGAACCGGATCGATAAACATTTCGATCTCTTCCTATTCGATGAATTTCACGTTTTCGGCACGCCACAGGTCGCCAGTATTATCAATACCATGCTTCTAATCCGACGGGCCAATCGTGGGAAACGATACCTGTTTTTGTCCGCGACTCCCGACGAGGGTTTACTAAAACGATTGGATAAAGCGGGGTTTCGCTATCGATCGATCGACCCGGTAAGAGAAGGAAAATACCGGTTTCCCGATACCCCAGAAGAGGCCAATTCCCTCGCTCAAAGGGGATGGCGACAAGTAACCTCGGAAATCGAGCTATCTTTTATTCCTTTACCGTCGAGTTTTCAAACTTCGGAAAATTGGTTGAAGGAAAATAAAGAGCGAATTTTAGACTATTTTAAGCGATACCCCGGCAGCAAGGGCGCGATTATTCTCAATTCGATCGCTTCGGTTAAACGTCTGCTGCCGATTTTCCGAGAATTATTGGCGACTATCGGTTTAACAGTGGGGGAAAATACGGGTCTTTCGGGAACGCGGGAGAAGTTGGCATCGTTAAATCGTGATCTGGTGATCGGAACGAGTACCATCGATGTGGGGGTGGACTTCAAGATTAATTTTCTCATTTTCGAGTCGTCGGATGCGGGAAATTTTATTCAACGTTTCGGCCGTTTAGGCCGTCACAGCGGCTACGATCGAAAGGGAACGGCGGTAAAATTTACTAACTTCACAGCGATCGCTCTGGTTCCGAAATTTTTCCTAGAACGGTTATTCGAGAAGAAAGACGCACCGTTACAAGTCGGGGAACGGTATGACCGAATTCAGCTACAGGAGGCCATCAAGAGTAACTACCGTCATATCAATAATTTCGAGGGTTATTACCAACGTTGGGGAGCGGTACAATCATTTCAACTCTGGTGGAATTTAGGGAGTCCGAAGATCAAATCCCAATACGGGGAAAGTCGCCAGAAGTTTCAACAGGAATGCGAGGAGGTTTTCGATACCAGTTTAAAACGGGTCGCCGGTCGGGTGAAAGGATGGGCCGACGAATGGAAGGAGTTATCGGGGAAAAGCGGTAATCCGATTTTCGAGGATGCGTCTAGTTTTCGCGGGTCGAGTCCGTTATTATGCGGGTTATACGATTCGACGGAACTGGAGGAATGCGATCGCTTTAAAACCTACGATTTACCCAGTATTCTCGGTAATCTAGAGGTGGAGGTGTGGAGAAAAGGCGAGTTTAAGCGCCAGATCGAGGCCACGAAAACACCGATCGCGCGCAGACGTTTCGATTATTGTCTCGCGTTTCTGAATTTAAAGGGATATCGAGAGGAACGGTTAAACTGGCGCTTTACCTACGACGGCGATTTAGGCGAGATTGCCTCCGCGTGGAAAGTACAGGTTTTGACGGGAATCGGTGTTTGGCAACCGGATAATCCTTGGCTCGATCGAATTAGTCGGGAGTTACGGGATCAGGCTCTGGTTAGCTTCGTTCTTGCCTATCCCGTTGCCGCAGTTCGCCAACGCTTACAATTACCGATGCACTTCGGTATTTATCCGATTAGTGACGAGAGTAGTATTCATTTTCCCCTGTCACCCTATTCTATAGCGATCGGTCAATCGGCTTTGTTGTTGGATACTCTCGCTCATCGGTTCAAAGGTCAAGGGGGTGAGGTGTGGATCTGTTGACACGGAACAATTGAGTGTTTTAGCTTCAAAGGATGAAAAGAGTAAGATGGAATCAAGAAAAAAACGAGCAGTTACAACGAGAGCGGTATCTATCTTTCGAGATGGTAGAGGAAGCTATCTATCGAGGAGAGGTATTGGACGATAAAGTTCATCCCAATCGAGCGCGTTACCCGAATCAAAGAATTCTCATTGTCAAGCTGAATGATTATGCCTACGAAGTTCCTTACGTCGTCAACGAATCGGAAATTTTTCTAAAAACGATCATTCCATCTCGAAAAGCTACGAAAAAGTACCTTAAAAAAGGTGATTCAACATGAAAACCAACGATACAAGCTCTTTTGATGCTTCACTCGATCCAGCTACCTTACACGCTCGGAGAACCGATATCAGTAACCTCGATCCGGAGGAACGAGAGCTACTAGAATCTTACGAGCGAGGGGAGTGGGTTTCGGATTTTAGCCCGGAACGATTGCAAGAGTTACAATCATATGTTCGAGAAACGTGGAAGTTACGCGACCAAGAAGAAGGCACACTTCAAAAACTGCTCGCTATTCTTAGTGACGGTCAGTGGCACTCTGCGGATGAACTAGCTTCTAAAGTAGGCTCCCGCTTTGGTCAGACAATTTTCGAGATGCGCCGAAAGGGATATTCAATAGAAAAACAAGAGATCGCTCGCGAGCGATTTGAATATAGAATAGCTTCGACCTAAAAGCGATATTTCAAGTACAAATCGCTTAAGGCAACGTTTTTAGGCGATCCCTAATAGGGATTAAAGCTTGCTCTGAATGAAAAAGCTTACGGCAGTAAGTTTAGACTTATTCATTTCAATCCCTGATAGGGATTCGGGATGGAGAACTAGAGCGGCTTTTCAGTGATTCCCGATCCTTATGATACCGGTCTCCCGTTGAATAAGTCTACGCTTAGTGATCGTTGAATAGGTCTACAACTTATTTCCTAGAAAATTGATCGCTGTGCTATCGCGCTCGCTAAACTTAAGATGTTGAATTCGCTGATAAGCTAAACGGCTTTTACTTCGGATCACCGATATAGACTCCAAAAGGGTTATAGCTATTGGATCATGCAGGTTAAGCGCCGTTTAGCTTACAAAGGAGGTGATCATGTTGAAGCGCGCGACTAACCTTCAAAAACTGCTGGCAGTCCTCGCGGACGGTCGATGGCACCCCGCGGACGAACTTGCGTTTAAAGTGAGTTTTCGTTTCGGGCATACCGTTTTCGTGGCTCGCCGGAAAGGTTATTCTATCGAGATCCGAAAGATAGCTCACAACACATTCGAGTACAGGCTGACCTCAGCCTAGCAGACGCGATAACCGAGGCGATTATCCCTCTAGTCGTGATAATCTCTCGACCCGCTCCGGCTCTTCTCGACTTTGTGTGATAATTTTTGCTTATGAAATCGTGAAATGTTTACTGGGAAAGACTTTTAGGACTATTTGGTTAAATAAACTATCAGTATAGACCTCGTTTCCACACAGAAACCAGAAGAGCCCCGCTCCTTGCAAGAGTAGGGAAGCATCCTCACTAAGTAGCTTGCGACATTAAGTTTAGGCGTATGTACTCTCAAACCCCCAAAGATAAATCTATGGCTGGTTTAGCGACTGACGGGAACCTTGAATAATCGTCTTATCGTAAGGCAAGCACGGCTTCAAGCTTCGTTCAAACGAACTTGCCTTCTTTAAGAATTATATTTTTCAAGGTTCCCCTGCCCCGAACTCCTGTGATTGCAGTTACGGAAAACCTCGCTTCCCTCTCTTTTCTCAATAAACATAGGTAAGAAAAGATATGACTGACCTAGCGGATAAAATCACACCGCTCGCCGAACAGCTACCGAATTTACAAATGTTAATTCTCTTCGGTTCTAGAGCGCGAGGCGATCATCGACCCGATAGCGATTGGGATTTCGCGGTGCTATACGAGGAAGGAAGCAATCGAAAGGATATTTCGAGCCAGTTTAAGATTTATTCACTGCTCGAACAAGCTTTAGAGATTCCCGAGGACAAAATTGATGTGATTGATTTAAAAGGATGTTCGCCGATCCTCGCTCACTATGTCGCGCGGGATGGTCAACTTCTATACGAACGGGAAACGGGACTATTCGAGGGATTTAAAGAAAAATTTCTCATGAATCCTGAAGAATCGAAAGCGTTATACCGTCAATTACGGAATAATCTAGAGATTTCTCTACGAGAAAAAGGAGTGTAAATGCTATTCAACCTCTGATTGCGATAGACGAATTAAACCTCATGAATCAATACCTCGCCGAACTTAGCGAGTACGGTTCGATCACCTTAGAGGATTATCGTACATTAAGAGAACGTCAATTAGCCATAGAAAGGTTAATTCAGCTTATCGTTCAAACTGGCATCGATATCAATTACCAGATTTTAAAATGTTTAGATATCGAGTCTCCGAATAATGCTCGCGACGCATTATTTCAAATCGTAGAACTGGGAATCTTAGAAGAACACCTAGCCGTTCAACTGGCCGAGTCTATTAAATTAAGAAACTTACTCGTACACTTATACAAGAAAATTGATCCCGATATTGTTCATTCCTCGATCGCTAATATTTTACGAGATTATCCCCGCTACCAACGCTCGATCGTTCAATATCTAGATTCCTTGGAGGCAGAAAATGGTTAGAAATACGAAAGAATTGAAAATTATCAATACAGTCAATAGAATAACCACGACTGTGGAAAAAATACCGAATTTAAAACTATTAATTCTCTTCGGTTCTAGAGCGCGCAGAGAGCATCGACAATACGAGGCGATTTTATCTCAAACAAATTACCGACTATTTAGGGTTTGCGGCAAAAAGTACGGGCGAAGCATTCGGATAGAAAATCTCCGGTTTCACCGATAAGTTATTGCCCGAATGCTTCGCCCCTACAGGACGCGGGCCGATGAAGACGCAAGGTTTAGAAGCACGATTCTCTCAAAATCTTGCACCTGTTTCGCGAGAACAGCCACAAAACCCCTATCTTGCCTACATTTCACATTTATTCAGCAAGCCCTATTTAGACTCTCTAGAGGTGAAAGATGCCTAAAAAACAAAAAAAATTAGAGGAAACGGGACAGTTAAATCTATTCGATAACACTACAGAAATTGACGATGAAGATCTGGATTTTGAGTTCGAGGATATTGATTTAGAATCTCTTTCTGGCGAAGATTTAGGAATTAGCGAATCGGTAAGCGATCGCCGAGTCGAAACCGTTCGCCAACTGCTAACCCTAAAACTCCTACGGGAGGCGATTCGAGCCGAAAACCCCGACGATCGAGTTATGGCAGATTTTGCCGAAATGGTATTACCCAATTTACTCCGATTAGCGATCGGGGTAACGGCAAAAGGAGGAAATTTCTTCGAGGAAATCGATCGCCGTCGGGAATTAGAGGGAAAAGGCAAAGTTCGACGGGATAATGCAGGAGATCAATCTCTCAATACTCATTTACTTAATGGATTATTTCCCGCTAATCTCATCGAAAAACGACTAGAAAAACTCAATACTACCGTTCGACGGGTAGTAAAGGAATGCGAGCGCAGGTTGGCGATCGCTGGGTTTATTCTCCACGATTTCGAGAAATTCCGCTACTCGCTTTTTCCCGGGATGCCGGCGAAATATATCGAGATTAACGAGGACTTCGATCGAGATATCCGCAAACTATCACGAGAGGAACATCGAGAGATTTTTCAAGTATTGGTTCCCGAATTAGGATTAGATCGCTTTTTATTTTCCGATCAACCAGAAAAATGGACTGAATATCTTGATGATTTGATATACATCGCTAAAAATGCCCAGCGTCGGAATGATACTGATCGAAATACCTCGGAAGATGGGTTAAATACTCGCTTAAACAATAGCGCTCTCGAAAGTTTAACCGATCTTGCCTGTCTAGCCGATCGCTTGGCTTCCATTATTAAACACCCCCACGATGCGGAAAAAGCTCCGTTACAAGACCTTTTATACAGCCTCAGCGATGGGGAACTAAAATTCACTTACCACAGCATCGCCGAAAACCGCGGGGTACTAACGAACGTACTTAATAACGCGGTGATGGAAGCACATCAAGAACTAGACTATCAGCCTTTACTTTACTTGCCTACGGGAGTTGTCTATATCGCCCCCAAAAACGCGCCAGAAGTGTCCCTAGAAACCTTACCGAATCGAGTGGTGGACACGATTAAATCCCTCTGTAGCGGCGAATTACAGCGTAAACAAACGGGATTCGGTAGAGATGGCAAGGGGATGAAATACGCAGATTACTACAGCCAATTTTTCGACGATGCTGGGTTAATGCGCGCTGCCCTCAACGCCACCCTTCGCATCCTCGGTGATAATAAAGCGTCCGTGGCCCGAAGTCGCGGCGAAAACCTGATTAAATTTCAACAACAGGGCGTTTTACCGACGGATTACGATTTTCATTGTGAAAATGATATCCGCATCGATCGCCTAGCGGAATTCGGGGACGTGGTGACGCGGAAAATCTGGGGCGATCGCTTGGAAAAAATCGAACAGGCGCGAAAATTGCAGAAAAACTTACCCGCACCGCCGGATTTAGATTTAATTAGCGAGATCGCACATTATTGGAATCTAGAAAAT
Organism: Microcystis sp. LE19-10.1B; assembly: GCF_027530565.1. Taxonomy (NCBI): domain Bacteria; kingdom Bacillati; phylum Cyanobacteriota; class Cyanophyceae; order Chroococcales; family Microcystaceae; genus Microcystis; species Microcystis sp. LE19-10.1B. Next base: position 14,422 of record NZ_JAPZQM010000226.1, read on the forward strand.
TATCTGCCACAAATCCGAGCGATCAAGCGTATTAATGAATCGTTAAAAGAACTCAAACTGAAAGGCAATACGGGAGGGGTTCCCTACGAATGGTATTATCTAGCGGCGCAATACCTGAAACAGCATCCCGGAATCGAGGATATTAGACCCGTTGCAGAAGATTTAATCGCTTTTCTCGCCGCAAAAATCGCCGCCATAGTTGCGGGATATAACTTACCCGATGGTTGGGAGGATTTGCGAGAGTGGGTTAATCAAGTGGTGCAGTTACCCGGTCGGGAATTGGCCCACTCGATCGAAATCTTCCAGAAAGAATTAAACCACTACAACGCCGCTAAAAAACAAGGTCGCGGCCGTCAACTTCTCTGTTCGATCTCCCATTCTCCCTATAGTGTCAGCGAACAGATGGAATCGGCGGTTCTTTTCACTCCCCAAGTCTATACTAATAAACAAATGCTGGCAGGCTCGAACGCCAAACGAAACATTTCCAGTATCGCGGGAACGGAAATGATGTTGCGTCAGATTCTTATGAATCAAACCCAAGCGGTAGGAAAACGTTTCGAGGACGGCAAATATCGCTATCTGTACTTTTACCCGACCTATTATTTTACTCCCGAAACCAATAGTTTTTTACAAAAAGCCTACGCTAACATCGCTCAAACTCGTTTTGATAGCTCGATAAAGTTGCACTTTGTCGATAAGGATCTGGTCGCTAACTTCGATCGAACCCGTTATCAGAGTGTTGATAGTTTCCTGATCGATGAAAAATTAAGGCAGAAAAAGGAAACAATTAACGAGGAGGAAGATGGCAAAAAAGACCGCACTTTTAAACTATCCTATCCCGAAGATAAACCCCTAACCTTTTATTTTATAGCCCTACCTCCGGGCCGCAATCCCACCGATACGGAATCCTGGGTTATGCCGGCATGGTTAGGATTAGCTTTCCCGATGATTTTAGATGTCAAAACGGTGGTTTCTGAGTCTCCTATTCCTCCCTATCGCGACGGTGCGGAATTTGAAGAGACGGTATTTCTCGACAGTGCGCCCCAAGCGATCCGGTCCTTAACTCGACGCGATCGATTCCGTCTCGATCGAGTCTTGAACCCATGGCAAGATAATGACGGAAAAAAATATTCCGCCCCCTTAAATACCCTAACCGCAGCCTATTCTATTCATTTAGACGTGAACTCGAAGCAGGGTAAGACGGGTTATGACCCCAATTGGGGCAAATTAACGGAACTCGCTATCAATTTAGAAACCAGTCCTCTCTATGTTTTTCATTACCTTAAACAGTGGAAACGGGGCAAAGATGCCGATATACCGAGCGCTAATCGAATCGCTCTGTATCTCTACGATTTTTATCCTTGTTTCGATCCTTACGTTACAGAAGTTCACCGTTCTAATTTCACAATTAATATGGAAGAGCAATCCCCGTTAAATCACCCGAAAAAATTAACCGAATTGTATCGTCAATTCTATCGAGCTAATAAACGATATAACCCGAAAGCAAACGCGGTTTTAAAACCGATAGATGTGGCCGCCGATACGATTCTCAAAGCAGGAATGTATCAGGGAGAAGCCCTAGTTTCTGTAGTAGCGGCGGAAGTGGCCAGCTTAATGAATCGGGTTCATGCTTCTACAGCAGAAGGTCGCTGGATTTTATCCGATCGAGAACAGGAAAGACAGAAAATATTGTCTTTTGCTCGTTATTTTGTGATCGATGTGTTCGAGGGTTCTTTTAAGGGCGATCGAGCGCGTCTAGCTGGCAGACAATTAAACCTCCTTCGCGATACCTGCGAATTTCTTTACCGTCTCGAACAGGACAGAGAAAATCAAGAGTTAAAAGCCCAGGGTCAAACTGTGGATGAAGATTCTGAAAACAATAATTAATTCAAGGAGTACCTACCATGTCTTTACTGAAAACCCTCGATCCTAAATTCTTTCATGGCGAGATTCCCTACAAACCGATGGGAAAATACGTTCACTTTTTGACTATTCGAGTCACAGAATCTTATCCTTTATTTCAAACAGATGGAGACCTAAATAAAGCTCGTGTTCGTGCGGGAATTGATAGCAAAAAAACGATTAGTCGTTTATCGATGTTTAAACGTAAGCAATCAACTCCAGAACGCCTAGTCGGTCGAGAATTACTCAGAAACTACAAATTAATTACCGCCGAAGAATGTGAGTACAATGTAAAATTTGCCATGAATAACCCCGACTGTATTATTTATGGTTTTGCTATCGGTGATTCGGGTTCAGAAAAATCGAAAGTAGTAGTAGATACGGCTTTTTCGATCACACCCTTTGATGAATCCCATGAAAGTTTTACTTTAAACGCTCCCTACGAGAATGGTACTATGGCATCGAAGGGAGAAAATAACACAAAAGTAGGGGAAGTGACTAGCCGAATTAACCAGCAGGATCACATTCGTCCGCAGGTGTTTTTCCCTAGTATTGTCACGCTCAAAGATCCGACAGAAGCAAGTTTTCTCTACGTTTTTAATAACATCCTGCGTACCCGTCACTACGGCGCGCAAACTACCCGGACGGGACGGGTAAGAAATGAGCTTATCGGTGTTATTTTTGCCGATGGGGAAATTGTTAGTAATTTGCGCTGGACACAGGCAATATATGATCGCCTTCCCGATGAAGTATTACACTCGATCGATCCCTTAGATGAGGATTTAGTTATGGAAAAAGCCACCGAAGCAATACAAGCATTAATGGCGGAAGAATTTATCGTTCATACCGATTTTATCGGGGAAAATTTTCAACCTTTATTAACCGAGGTGAAAACTCTCACGGCTACGGAAGCAGGAATTTTATCGATTCTAAATCAAGCGGATAAAGAAGCGAAAGACTACGCTAAGAAACATATCGCCGAGAAAAAACCAGCCGCTCAAAAACCGTAAATTTCAGTAGGGTGAGTAATTTCTCACCCTATATCCTCGCAATTTTTAAAGAGTTATGGTACATATTTATTCCTGTCAATTAGAACTGCACGATAGTCTTTATTACGCAACCCGTGAAATCGGCAGACTCTACGAAAGCGAACCCGTAATTCATAATTACGCGCTCTGTTATGCTTTGGGATTGGTAAATAGCGATAGTTATCGTTACTTCTGTTCCGAACAGATTCCCCAGTACCAAGAACATTTAAATCCTCTTAACGAAGAGAAAATTTATGTCACTCCCGCACGGGCGATCGTTCATACGGCGGTTCTCAATACTTGGAAATATGCCAATAATAACTATCATGTGGAGATGGAAAAAACCCAGAAAAATATTCCCAGTTTTGGCAGAGCAAAAGAAATCGCTCCCGAAAGTGTTTTTGAATGTTTTATCATTTCCCATCACCCCCTACAACTTCCTAAATGGATTCGTTTGGGAAAATGGATGAGTAAAGCGGAAGTAAAACTGACAGAACTTTCCCTATCAAAACAAAAAGAGGATTTATTTATTTATCCCTATCCTTTAAATCCTCTCGATGTTATGTTTACCCATCAGGTGATTGGCTACGATGTGATTAATATGCCTCCCGTTAGTTTAATCCGTAATGTGAGAATGCGCGGGGAATATTACCAAATAAGCGATCGTCCCGATCTCAAAATTCCCGTTCGATTGTCCTATCACTTCGGTTGAAAATTGACCATGACTCTTATCTCTTCTAAATCCCTCACTTTACCGGAATTTTTCTCACTAACCGCTCCCGAGGGCGATATTACCTATGAATTAGTCGATGGAGAAGCGATCCCAAAAATGTCACCGAAATTCTTTCATTCTCGTTTAACTCTGGCTTTATCTTCTATACTCGATCGCTGGAATCAAGGACGGGGAGAAGTGGGAATCGAATGGGCGATCATTCTCAGCAAAAACGATCGAGATTGGTGTCCCGTTCCCGATCTTCTCTACATTTCCCTGGAAAGGTTAGGAGATATTACCCTCACCGATGAAGCTTGTCCCGTTCCCCCGGAATTAGTCATCGAAATTATCTCTCCGGAACAATCTTTCAGCAGCCTGAGCGAAAAAGCCGTGGACTACCTAAAAGCGGGAGTCAGTCGCGTCTGGATCGTCGATCCCCGGGCCAAGCAGATCACGATTTTCTATCCCGATGCACCCCCGGCGATTAAAAAAGGCGATGACGAGATTAGCGATATTCTCCTCCCCGATTTAACCCTAACTCCCAGACAAATTTTTGCCAAGGCCCGATTAAGTTAAGTAGGTAGGCGTTAAAAATCATCAGATGCCCCCCTTATTAAGGGGGATCCCCCCGCCTATCGGCACCCCCCTTATCAAGGGGGGCAGGGGGGATCGACACCCCCCTTATCAAGGGGGGCAGGGGGGATCGAAGCTAAAGTCCATTTTTAATTTAATTATAACCAGCTACTTAATGCCCTACAGTCTCGTTATAAGCGATCGCCCCGATCTGAAAATTCCCGCTCGATTGTCCTATCGCTTCGGTTGAAAATTGACCATGACTCTTATATCTTCTAAATCCCTCACTTTACCAGAATTTCTCTCGCTAACCGATCCCGATGGCGATATTACCTATGAATTAGTCGATGGAGAAGCGATCGCAAAAATGTCACCGAAATTCTTTCATTCTCGTTTAACTGGTGCTTTATTTCTCGTACTCGATCGCTGGAATCAAGGACGGGGAGAAGTGGGAATCGAATGGGCAATCATTCTCAGCAAAAACGATCGAGATTGGTGTCCCGTTCCCGATCTTCTCTACATTTCCCCGGAAAGGTTAGGAGATATTCCCCTCACCGATGAAGCTTGTCCCGTTCCCCCGGAATTAGTCATCGAAATTATCTCTCCGGAACAATCCTTCAGCAGCCTGAGCGAAAAAGCCGTGGACTACCTAAAAGCGGGAGTCAGTCGCGTCTGGATCGTCGATCCCCGGGCCAAGCAGATCACAATTTTCTATCCCGACGCACCCCCGGCGATTAAAAAAGGCGATGACGAAATTAGCGATATTCTCCTTCCCGATTTAACCCTAACCCCCAGACAAATTTTTGCCAAGGCCCGATTAAGTTAATGCCCTACAGTCTCGTTCTCAATCTCACACCCCGATCGCCGATCTATCCGAATTTTCTCACCGGACGACACCTTCACGCGCTATTCCTTACCCTTGTCAGTAGTGTTGATCAGGAATTAGGGAACATTCTACACGCAGCCGAGGCAGATAAAGCCTTCACCTTATCGCCACTACAGATGCAATCCGGGGGAAAAACGATAAATTCCCCGCAGTGGCGACACGAACGGGAGATCGCCCCCGAAACTCCCTGCTGGTGGCGGATTTCTCTGCTCGATGACCGATTATTTGGTAAATTAACTTCGCTCTGGTTGAATCTCAATCCAAAACAACCCTGGCATCTCGGTTCCGCCGATCTCGTCATCACTAGCGTCCTCGCCACCCCGCAATCGGTTCAACCCTGGGCGAACTCTTGTACTTATCAAGACCTGTATGAAAACGCCTCGGAAACGAATCGGGAATTTAATTTCCTTTTCGCTACCCCCGTCACCTTCCGGCAGGGAAAATTCGATAGTGCCTTACCGACGCGGGAACTGGTGTTTAATAGCCTTCTCGGTCGTTGGAATCGCTATAGCGGTATCCCCTTCGATTCTATTGCCCTAGAGTCGATTTTCCCCAGTTTCTTCGATATTCAAACGAAATTAGCCGACGAAGCCTATAAAAACCATTCGATCGGTTGTGTGGGTGAGATTCACTATCGTCTTTTGGGAGAGGTGGAACCCGCAAAGATTAAAGCGATTAATGTACTGGCGGATTTTGCCCTCTATGCGGGAGTGGGACGGAAAACCACCATGGGAATGGGGATGACTCGCAGAATTGCTAAGGAGAAAAGATAGCCATGGATGAATCTGATTACATACCGATCGCCGCTCTCAACCATTACGCCTACTGTCCCCACCGTTGTTGGAGAATGTTCGTCGCCGGGGAATTTCTCGATAATAGCTACACGATCGAGGGAACAAATTTACACGAGCGAGTTCACACCGTCGGGGCGGCAACCCGCGAGGAAATATGGCAAATTCGGGCGATCTGGCTTAAATCAGATAATTACCGTCTCATCGGTAAAGCCGATCTGATCGAGTCCCAGGATGGCGAATTTATCCCCGTGGAATACAAACGGGGCAGTAAAGGCGAATGGGATAACGACGAGTTGCAGGTGTGCGCTCAAGCTCTGTGTTTGGAAGAAATGACTGGAAAAAGGCTAGATACCGGCTATATCTACTATGCCAGTTCTCACCAGCGTCAACCGGTGGCGATCGATCTTGCTCTACGGCAACGGGCGATCGCTACGATCCGAGCAGTTGAAACCCTGATCCAGACGGGAAAAATGCCCCCGGCGGTCTATTCTCCCCGCTGCAAGGGATGCAGTTTGTTCGATCGCTGCTTGCCCCGATTAACCGAAAAAGTCCAACGATATCGAGAGGAAGACTAAAAAATATGGGAACGGTATATGTGACAAGAGAAGACGCATTTCTCGGCAAAAATGACGAGCGTTTAACGGTCAAAGCATCCAAGGAAACGATCCTCGATGTACCTCTATTGAACGTGGAAGGAGTGGTGATTTTCGGACGGGGTTCAGTTTCTCCCGCATTGGTGATCGAATTGTTGGAACGTCATATTCCGCTCAGTTTCGTCACATCCACCGGACGCTATCTCGGTAGATTGGAACCGGAGATGACCAAAAATATTTTCGTTCGTCGAGCGCAATGGCAGGCCGCCGGCGATTCTCCGAAAGCCATTCAATTAGTGCGGGGATTCGTCCGCGGCAAGCTGAAGAATTACCGCAACATTCTACTCCGTCGTCAACGAGATCGAAAAGAGTTGGATTTACAAACGGCGATCGCTTGTTTGGAAGCAGCGATCGGCTCGATCGCAACAACCTCGGCGATCGATTCTCTCCGGGGTTTAGAAGGAGCCGGAAGCGCAGCCTATTTCAGTTGTTTTGATTCCTTAATTCTCGGCGATACTTTTACCTTTACCTCGCGTAACCGTCGCCCCCCGCGAGATCCGGTCAATTCTCTTTTGAGTCTGGGTTATGCGTTATTGCGCCATGACGTGCAGAGTGCGATCAATTTGGTCGGTTTTGACCCCTATCTCGGTTATCTTCACTATCAACGCTACGGTCGCCCCTCGCTGGCACTAGATCTGATGGAAGAATTTAGAGCGATCGTCGTTGATGCCGTGGTTCTCAATGGGGTCAATCATCCTTATCTTACCCCCGAACATTTCACCACCGAACCCTTAAGCGGTGCGGTTTCCTTGACGAGAGAGGGATTACAGATTTTCCTGCGCTTGTACGAACAGAAGAAACAATCCAAGTTTAAGCATCCGGTAATGGGTAAACAGTGTACTTATCAAGAAGCTTTCGAGATTCAGGCCCGACTAATGGCGAAATATCTCATGGACGAGACGGATAAGTATCCACCTTTGATTTTAAAGTAGATAGAGGCGATCATGTATTTTGTTGTCAGTTACGATATTTCCGACGATAAGCGACGAACCAAAATTCACAATACGTTAAAGTCCTACGGCCAACGGGTGCAGTATAGTGTTTTTGAGTGCGATCTAACCGATACCCAGTACGCTAAGCTGCGCGGGCGCTTGAGTAAGTTGATCAAACCCGATACCGATAGCATCCGCTTTTATTTTCTCTGCGCCTGTTGTCGGGGTAAAGTGGAACGCATCGGTGGTGAGTTACCCCGGGATAATACAATTTTTTTTGTTTAGCTCGGTTGCGCTTCCGGGTAGCTGTAAAAATCCTTAACTATTATCTGGTGGCTGAAAAGCTTATGGAATATAGATTCGAGATGATTTTCCTTTCCAACGCGGGGCGCACCTTATCCCGTAAGGTTTTGCGGGTTCTTGAAGAAGTGGGTCACTTGCTGTACAATGGGTTTATTGCGGGTGCGGCGCAACGGAACCTTGAAAATCCCATAGCGTACGGCTTTTACCACTGGGCGGTTCCAATTAATCTTAAACCCTATTAGGGATTGAAACCGGCAGATTCCGAATTTCTAGTTGTTACACCAGTTCCAATTAATCTTAAACCCTATTAGGGATTGAAACTCTGTATTTCCAAATTTCCAGTTAACTTAATCCCGTTCCAATTAATCTTAAACCCTATTAGGGATTGAAACGGAGACATATTGGCTTCGGCAGCCGCTTCTACCAGTTCCAATTAATCTTAAACCCTATTAGGGATTGAAACGAGGCTTTATTTGGATCGACTGTGATCAAGCGGCAAGTTCCAATTAATCTTAAACCCTATTAGGGATTGAAACCGTTTAACCGCCAACTCCACCGGATCACCCTCAAGTTCCAATTAATCTTAAACCCTATTAGGGATTGAAACCGGCTGTGGCTTGCCGATGGAAAAACTGATGCTCTCAAGTTCCAATTAATCTTAAACCCTATTAGGGATTGAAACAAGCAGAATACCTTGATGAAGAAGGGGAGAATTTAGGGTTCCAATTAATCTTAAACCCTATTAGGGATTGAAACTTTCCAGTAGAAACCCCGCCTAAGTCTGCACAATAGTTCCAATTAATCTTAAACCCTATTAGGGATTGAAACTTTTGCGAAAAGGGCGCTCTAAAAGGAGAAAAAGTTCCAATTAATCTTAAACCCTATTAGGGATTGAAACTAATGTAAGAGGTTTTACAGTAGCTGGGGAGTTTATTGTTCCAATTAATCTTAAACCCTATTAGGGATTGAAACCGTAGGTAAGGATTAATGCCCATCGGACATATAATTGTTCCAATTAATCTTAAACCCTATTAGGGATTGAAACAACTTGCAGCTATTTTTAAAGATTTGCTTGACTAGTTCCAATTAATCTTAAACCCTATTAGGGATTGAAACCCGCGATCGTATCGGGATCATCGTGGTGCAAACCGTCTCGGGTTCCAATTAATCTTAAACCCTATTAGGGATTGAAACCACAGCCCTTTCCCCCTCAGATACCTCCTAGGTGATTTTCAAGTTCCAATTAATCTTAAACCCTATTAGGGATTGAAACAAAAAGGGGGAATAGCTATGGCTTGTTAATGCTTGTTCCAGTTCCAATTAATCTTAAACCCTATTAGGGATTGAAACTTTTCCCCAGCAATCACCGGGGGGGGAGTATAATGTTCCAATTAATCTTAAACCCTATTAGGGATTGAAACTATGTGTTGCTCTCCTAATGCCACTTCATCTTATGGTTCCAATTAATCTTAAACCCTATTAGGGATTGAAACTCTTAGAAAAAGTTTTTTTAAGGTATTGACAAAAGTTCCAATTAATCTTAAACCCTATTAGGGATTGAAACTCAAGCCAGATCGCCCGAAGCTTAATCGAGGTAAGGTTCCAATTAATCTTAAACCCTATTAGGGATTGAAACAAAAACAGATGCTAACTTGTTTATGCTTTCTATAGTTCCAATTAATCTTAAACCCTATTAGGGATTGAAACCGTGTGTACCGGAAGGATTATTTTGATAAAGAAAAGTTCCAATTAATCTTAAACCCTATTAGGGATTGAAACTTGCTTTGACCTGAGTATCAGCTTCCTGAAAAAGGTTCCAATTAATCTTAAACCCTATTAGGGATTGAAACATCCAGTGCCTTTTAAAGAGGCACTGGCAACGAGTTCCAATTAATCTTAAACCCTATTAGGGATTGAAACGTCGATTTTCTACTAGAACACTGGCCAAGTAATCAGGTTCCAATTAATCTTAAACCCTATTAGGGATTGAAACACTTTTGACCCGGCAATTTATCAGTTAAGCTGGTGTTCCAATTAATCTTAAACCCTATTAGGGATTGAAACAACGAAGCATCAAATAAAAAAGCCACTTCTAAAACTGTTCCAATTAATCTTAAACCCTATTAGGGATTGAAACATCGGAAAAATTGTAAATTCCTGATAGGGCGATCGTTCCAATTAATCTTAAACCCTATTAGGGATTGAAACCAATTCAGTTGTAGTCAAGGAATCAAGAATAGAATCAAAAGTTCCAATTAATCTTAAACCCTATTAGGGATTGAAACGGCTCTTCGTTACTCTTTATGCTAAATCAACATACAAGATGCCAAGACAACATACTTCTAACCCAAAAATTCCGAAAGTTTCTCAAGCCATAGGCTCTCCGTTTTATTAGTTTAAGTTTATTGTTGATTCCCTCGACCAT